>NZ_JBFUIN010000373.1:0-3083 GCF_056401855.1 Bacillus sp. P4_D3 | reverse complement strand
ATTTGAAATCGCTCTTGTTGTTCATTTGTTAATGACATAAGCACTCTCCTTCCATTTGCTATTATAAATTGAAACGTACTACAAAGAAAGATTTCTCCCTTCTTCTTTTACAAAATACGTTTACAAAGAAAGAGAAGGTACCTCATTACGAGGTACCTCTTCTTATTTTAAAATATTAGCAATATATGTTTGAAGTTCTTCTACTTTCACTTCTTCAGACTCGCCTGTAGCACGTACTTTCACTTCTACAATACCTTCATCTGCTTTTTTACCAACTGTAACACGAACTGGAAGACCGAATAAATCTGCATCTGCAAATTTAACACCTGCACGTTCTGCACGATCATCTAGTAATACTTCGTATCCTTGCTCTTGTAATGAGTTGTAGATATTTCCACCCATTTCACKTTGTGCATCAGATTTCATATTTACTGGAATTACATGCACATGGAACGGTGCAACAGCTTTTGGCCAAACTAAACCGTTCTCATCATTAAACTGCTCTGCAATTGCTGCCACTGTACGAGATACACCGATACCGTAACAACCCATAATAAGTGGTTTTGTTTTTCCGTTTTCATCTAGGAACGTTGCGTTCATTGCTTCACTATAACGAGTTCCTAATTTGAATACATGACCAACTTCAATTCCACGTGCGAAAAGAATTGTTCCATTTCCATCTGGAGATTGGTCTCCTTCTTGGATGAAGCGTAAATCTGTATATTGACTTACTTTAAAGTCACGTTCTGGATTTACATTTACATAATGGAATCCTTCTTCGTTCGCTCCTGAACATCCATTGACAATTGATGCTACAGCATGGTCAGCGATAATTTCGATATCCCCTGTAACACCAATCGGTCCTAAAGAACCCACTTCACAGTTTAATAACTCTTTTATTTCTTCATGTGAAGCAAGCTCAACGACTGAAGCTCCGTATACATTCTTCACTTTTACATCATTGACTTCATGATCGCCACGAACAAGTACTACTACTAATTTCTCATCTACTTTAAACACCATAGATTTAATGCATTTTTCCGCTGCAATATTTAAGAATGCAGATACTTCTTCAATAGCTTTTTGATCTGGAGTTGCTACTTTTTCAAGTGCTTTTTCGGCTTCATCACTCTTCGTATACGTAGCAACAACAGGAGCCATTTCAATATTTGCCGCATAATCAGATGTATCAGAATACGCAATTGTATCTTCACCTACATCAGATAACACCATAAATTCGTGTGTATCTTTTCCGCCCATTGCTCCAGAATCAGCGATAACTGCACGGAAATTCAAACCACAACGAGCAAAGATATTAGAATACGCTTTGTATAAACCGCTATATACTTCATCCAAACTTTCTTGTGTTGCATGGAAAGAATACGCATCTTTCATTAAAAATTCTCTTCCGCGTAATAAACCGAAACGTGGTCTTTGCTCATCACGGAATTTTGTTTGAATTTGATATAATGTTAATGGTAGTTTTTTGTATGATTTAATTTCATCACGTACAAGATCTGTAATTACTTCCTCATGAGTTGCCCCTAGCGCAAACTCGCGTGCATTACGATCTTTCATACGCATTAATTCTGATCCGTAAGAATACCAACGGCCTGATTCTTGCCATAATTCAGAAGCTTGCATAGCTGGCATTAATAGTTCTACTGCCCCTGCGCGCTCCATTTCTTCACGAACAATACGTTCTACTTTGTGTAACACTTTTAAACCAAATGGTAGAAAACTATAAATACCAGAAGCATTTTGACGCATAAACCCTGCGCGAAGTAATAATTGATGACTCTTAATTTCAGCATCTGCTGGAACTTCACGTAATGTAGGACTGAATACCATACTTTGTTTCATTTATTCGCACCTCTTCATTTTACTCTTACACGCAATAAAATCCCTCACCTCGAGTTAGGTGAGGGATTTTATTCTACGAGCTCTATTTCATTATAAACTTCTTCTTATTTTACAAGAAAAACTTACGGATGTCATTCCATGTTACAACTAACATAAGCAACATTAATAATGCAAACCCAATAAAGTGAACCATTCCTTCTTTTTGACGATCAATTGGTTTTCCTCGTAACGCTTCAATTAAGAAGAAGAACAAACGTCCACCGTCTAAAGCTGGGACTGGTAATAAATTAAATAAACCAAGGTTAATACTTAAAACTGCCGCTAAACTTAGTACACGCGTAAATCCATAATCTACAACTTGATCTGTTAGATTATAAATTCCTACTGGACCTGACAACTCATTAATAGAAAATTGACCCGTTACTAATTTCACAAGAGAATCAAAAATTAGTTTCGTCCATTCGTATGTTTGTTCAAATCCTGATTTAATAGAACCCATCACTGTTTTCTCTACAGGAGAATAAACACCAATTCTACCAACTTCGTCTTTTCCTTCTTTATCAAGCGTTGGTGTTACTTTCACATTAAATTGCTCACTATCACGCTTTACATGTAACGTAATTTCTTTATTTGGGTTTTCACGTACAATCGTTACAACATCTTTCCATGTACTAGTGTTCTTACCATTGATTGCTTGAATTGTATCGTTTTCTTTTAATCCAGCTTGTTCTGCAGCACTATTCCCCATTACTTTTCCAACCATCGGTTTGTCAACAGGAACTCCTTGTACAAATCCAAGAATCACAAAAATAACAAATGCTAGAATAAAGTTCATTGCAGGACCTGCAAAGATTGTTAGAGCGCGTTGACCCAATTTTTTAGAGCCAAATTGTCTATTGTACGGAGCGATTTGAATTTCTTCTCCCGCAGAAATGATACGAGCTTTTTCATTCACTCGGAACGTTTGCAGCTCTTCCTCGTACTCTTCATAACCCGAAATTGTAAGATTATGCTCTAAATCAGCTTGTTCGACTTCAATGACACGAACATTTGGATATTTTTCATGTCCGTCAAAAACTAATTTCACAACTTCGTCTTTTTCATTTAATACAAGCCCAACCTTTTTTCCAGGTTTTAACTCAACTGTGTCCGCATCCTCGCCAGCCATTCTTACATAGCCACCAAGGGGCAGTAATCGAATCGTATACACCGTTTCATTC
>NZ_JBFUIN010000372.1:0-3088 GCF_056401855.1 Bacillus sp. P4_D3 | reverse complement strand
GTATTAATAGTTGCTGTTATTGTCGGAAAGGCAATTATTGATCCGATTGGAACACCGGCGGAACCGTTAGCTGCTTATAAAGAAAATGCTTTCTTTGGAGGGTTTATTCAAGGGTATTTAACGATGGATGCAATTAGTGCTCTTGTGTTTGGAATTGTTGTTGTACAAGTTATTCGCTCAAAAGGAATAAAAGAGAGCGGACAAATCGCAAAAATAACAGTCGTATCAGGAGTAATTGCTGTAATAGGTTTAACGTTAATATATTTATCACTTGCTTATCTAGGTTCAACAAGTACATCACTTGGTGTTTCAGAGAACGGTGGTCTTATATTAACGAATGTTGTAAATGAGTTGTATGGAACGAGTGGGAAAATTTTATTAGGACTTGTTATTACACTTGCTTGTTTAACGACTTCGGTTGGATTAGCATCTGCCTGTGCAGGCTTCTTTACAAACTTATTCCCGAAATTTTCACATAAAACGATTGTAACAATAGTATGTGTATTTAGTTTAATTGTATCTAACTTAGGATTGACACAATTAATCGCAGTAACTTTACCAGTGTTAATGATCATTTATCCAGTTGCAATTGTATTAATTGTACTTTCGTATTTCCATAAATGGATTGGAAAGCGTAATACAATTTATATTGGTGCAATATTAGGTGCATTGTCGATTAGTTTATTTAATGGTTTAGAAAGTGCGAACATCAAAATTGACGCAATTTCAAATGTACTACAAATGTTACCGTTATATAAAGAAGGAATAGGGTGGTTAATCCCAGCATGTATTGGCGGGGTTCTCGGTTTCTTCTTCTATAAATCAAATGAATCAAGTGAGTTACAAAAGAAAGGTGCCTAGGCGCCTTTCTTTTTTTGAAGGGGATTTTTATGTTTCGTCTAAGTAATAATTGGGAGGATTGATAAAATGGCTAGTTTTGAAGATTTTTTAACTTTGGATTTGCGTATTGGGACGGTAAGAAAGGCGGAGGAATTTAAAGAAGCAAGGATTCCTGCAATTAAGTTAGAGATTGATTTTGGAGAGTTAGGGGTTAAGCAATCAAGTGCTCAAATTACGAAAAGATACAATCCAGAAGATTTAATTGGTCAACAAGTCGTTGCTATAGTGAATTTCCCGCCAAAGCGTGTGGCAGGATTTAAATCGGAAGTACTTGTACTTGGCGGAGTTCCTGAAGCTGACGATGTTGTTTTACTTCAGCCTAATATGGAACTACCGAATGGAACGAAAATTAGTTAGTGTGAAGGTAGGTGTTAATTTGGATATTAGACGAKAGTATTTAAAATGTGCCATTTCGAATTTTAAAGCAACACAAAACCAAGGAGAACGAGTACTTTCTCAATTATCTTATGAACAGATAATGTGGTCTTCTCATGAGGAGACAAATAGTATTGCGATTATTATTAAGCATTTACATGGTAATATGCGTTCAAGATGGACAGATTTTTTAACGTCTGATGGTGAAAAAATAAATCGTAACCGAGATGGTGAATTTGAAGGAGGCTATCATTCAAAGGAAGAAGCCCTTGCAGCGTGGCAAGAAGGGTGGGAATACGTTTTTAAAACGATGAATACTATAATGTCTGAACACTTATTAAAGACAGTATACATTCGCGGAGAAGAACACACTGTAATGCAAGCGATCGAAAGGCAAATTTCTCATTATGCTTTACATATTGGACAAATCATTTACATTGGTAAAATGTTAAAAGAAAATGATTGGGAGTGTTTAAGCATTCCTAGAGGTCAGTCTACTAGTTATTTACAGAAAAAACGTTCAACGTAATAATAGGAAAGAAACCGATATAAAATAGGAAGCAAAAAAATAAGCCAAACGATAGATGGCTCCGTGAACATTAGAATGCTACCCGCAATAAGCCCATATATAATAAGAAAGAAACCAAAGAGTGTATTTATAGGAATAAAACGTGAGACAAATAATTGCTGATTTTTGAAACAAGTGTTGTGAAATAAATAAAAGCGGAAATGCCATGTAGAGGTAATAAGATCTTTCTTTCTCGCTATTCTTTTTTTGCATTTATGACAGATAAATGGTGTCCGCATTTCGTTACACTCCATTTTTGGAATTCATTAGTTTCATAACAATTTGAGACAAAATTAAGTACAAAGTGTATACCCCTATATACGCTCCTGCAAGTAGAAAAAATGGATTTAGTAAAATTCCATGAATGCTTGTCATGAAAACTAAATTTTGTATTAAAACATCATATATATTAATAGAAATAATTGTCCCGAGTACATACAGTGCTAAGTATGCGAAAATATGTAGCGTAATACGAATTTTAGGATGTAAAGCAAACAAATAAAAAATAAATGATAAGACGATTGGTAATGTTCCTATTAGTAGCTTCAATTCATTTCACCTCATTAACAATATAGCCGGAATTTAAGCGGTCTATTCTCTAGAGCTTGTACATAACTTGAAATAGAGAGGGTGATAGTATGAATCGAGGCTTTTTTTACGTGAAATTAACAAGTGTACGCAAGTTAATTATATTTGTTATTACTACGGTATTAGCGACTTTCTTTCTTATTAGTGTAATGGTAACTTCCATGAAAGAGACAAAGTCAACGTATTTATATAATTGGTTAAATGAGTTATCAATGAATGGTTACATGTACGTTATTGGGAAAGAGAATCATTATTTTACACAGGAGTACCGGAATTTGAATCAAGACTTTTCTATTTCTTCATTCCTCTTTTCGATGGCTACGAATATTCGTTTTGATGATGTACGTAGTTTTGTCGGAAAGGAGCTTCCGGGATTTGGAAAGTATGATACAGAAATCGTTATAGCAGGTGAAGGAACAAGTTACTCCAACTTACCGATAGAATCGAGTGTTCCTCTTGAAGAAGTAGTGAAGGAACGGACTGGAGAAGCTGGACAAGTTCCTAAGCCTGATCCGAATAAAGAGAAGAAACAACCATCTCAAACGACGGGAAAAAGACAAGTTGCATTGATTTATCATTCACATAGCTGGGAATCTTATTTGCCGTTACTCAACTTAACGAATGACCCAAATCCAAATAAAGCAACGAGTTCTGTAA
>NZ_JBFUIN010000371.1:0-3089 GCF_056401855.1 Bacillus sp. P4_D3 | reverse complement strand
GTCGTAATGATGGTGCTGTAGTTTAATTTCCGTATCCATGAATTGTACATGTAAGGAATCATCTTGTTTGTATATTTTCAGTGTTCCATAAGCAGGGTGCTCAAAAGTTCCAGTGTAGTCATCTAATGTATGAGAAGGGGTAGTCCCATTTATTGCTTCAGGAAGTGATTCAGTTGCCTCTTTCATCATTTCTTTCATTTTTTCACTATCTTCTATAGCACGTTCATGCCAGTCGATATATTCTAGTCCGAGAAGTTCGTCGTAAATATGTTTTGTAATATAAGTAGGGAGTAAAGTTTGTCCAGAATTTGTTAGCACGATAACACCGATATTTTCGTTGGGCATAAATGACGCAAGTGCAGAAAATCCATCAATATTACCGCCGTGATKAATCAGTTTATAACCGCGGTAAGCGCTAATAAACCAACCGAGTCCGTAGCTATTTAATGGTGATTCAGTCGTTGATAACATTGGCTGATCTGGAATTGGAGTATGCGGTGTATACATTTCTTGGAGTAGTTCAGTAGAAATCAAATCATGATTTTCTGTTTTTCCTTTGTTTAAATGAAGTAGAACCCATTTTGCCATATCTTCAATGGTAGAGTTAATACATCCAGCTGCTCCAACGGTATCGATATTTCGGAATGGAATTTCTTTCATTTCACCATTATCTTCAGTGTAAGGTAATGCGTAATCATCTGTATGTTGTGAGTCTGTAACAGAGAAGTTTGTATGCCTCATATTTAAAGGTTCTAAAATATGTTCTGTAACGTATTGCTCCCACGTTTGATTCGTAATGCTTTCCACAATATAACTAATTGTCGCATACATTAAGTTGTTATAAAGAAATGCTGTGCGGAACGGTGCATCAAGTGATAAATGTTTTATTTTTTCTACGATATCTTTTCGAGTTAAGGAAGAACTGTACCAAAGAGCATCGTGACGACTTACCCCAGTACGATGAGAAGCTAAATCTCGTCCTGTAACTTGCGAGTTAGCGAGCATATCAGATAAAGAGAAGTTAGGTACGTAAGTTTGGACAGGAGTATCCCAATTAAACTTTTTTTGCTGTGCTAATAAGCTTAATGAAAGTGTACCGAATGCTTTCGTTGCGGAACCGATTGCGAATCGTGTCTGCGGAGTAACAGCCTCTTTTTTCTCTATGCTACGATAACCGAAACCTTCAGAAATAATGACCTCACCATCTTTTATAACGGCTATAGCAGCGCCAGGAACGTGTAAATCCCTCATCATCTTCTCAACCTTATGTTGTAACGTACTTAAAACAGGAGTTTTGATTTTAGACATGCTTCCAACCTCCAAATATAATTTTTATGTTCCGCACTATACTTTCTGTAATAGAAAAGTGAAAACCTTTTTTAATATTGAAAGTTAATAATTTTGTAAGAAATATTGAAAGAATTTTTATTAATTTGGATTATTAAATCCGCTGTTTTTCATGTTATGATAAATCTCATATAAGATTGAAAGAAGGTTTTCCTACATATGAAACATGCTGAATATGAATACTTAAATTTATGCCGTCATGTAATGGAGCACGGTACGAAGAAAGAAGATCGTACAGGGACAGGTACTGTATCTGTATTTGGATATCAAATGCGTTTCGATCTAAGTAAAGGATTCCCTTTATTAACTACCAAGAGAGTCCCATTTCGCCTTGTAGCAAGTGAACTGCTTTGGTTTATGAAAGGTGATACAAATATTCGTTATTTATTACAACATAATAATAATATTTGGAATGWATGGGCGTTTAAGAGCTGGGTAGARAGTGACGAGTATAATGGCCCTGATATGACAGATTTCGGTCTTCGCTCTCAACAAGATGAGGAATTTAAGAAGCAATACGATGAGCAAATGGAATTGTTTAAAAAGAACGTTCTAGAAGATGATGATTTTTCGAATAAATATGGTTATTTAGGAGATGTATACGGAAAGCAGTGGCGAGCTTGGAAAACGACAGCTGGTGAGACGCTTGATCAGCTAAAAGATGTAATTGATATGATTAAAAAAACGCCAGATTCACGTCGCCTAATTGTTTCTGCTTGGAATCCTGAAGATGTACCGAGTATGGCATTACCGCCTTGTCATACGCTATTCCAATTTTATGTAGCGGATGGCAAACTTTCTTGTCAGCTATATCAAAGAAGTGGAGATATATTCCTTGGCATTCCATTTAACATTGCAAGCTATTCACTTCTAACACATTTAATAGCACATGAATGTGGTCTCGAAGTAGGAGAGTTTGTTCATACAATTGGTGATGCACATATTTATACAAATCATTTTGAACAAGTAGAAAAGCAGTTGGCACGTGAACCACGTCCGTTCCCTAAACTTACATTAAATCCAGATGTGAAATCTGTGTTTGATTTTGAAATGGACGATTTAACTATTGAAGGATATGATCCACATCCAGCAATTAAAGCACCAGTTGCAGTGTAATTGTAGAGGAGATGAAAAGATGATTATTTCATTTATGGTCGCAATGGACGAAAATAGAGTAATTGGTAAAGATAATAAATTGCCTTGGCATTTGCCAAGTGAATTACAGTATGTGAAGAACACGACAATGGGTCACCCGCTTATTATGGGAAGAAAGAACTACGAAGCGATTGGTAGACCACTGCCAGGAAGACGTAATATTATCGTAACTCGCAATGGAGAGTATCATGTTGAAGGTTGTGAAGTTGCTCATTCTGCGGAAGAAGTGTTTGAGCTATGCAAAGATGAAGAAGAAATCTTTATTTTTGGAGGAGCGCAAATTTATGATTTATTCTTACCGTATGTGGAGAAATTGTATATAACAAAGATTCATCATGCGTTTGATGGAGATACATTCTTCCCGGAAATAGATATGACTGATTGGAAAGAAGTTTTTGTGGAGAAGGGCTTAACGGATGAAAAAAATCCGTACACGTACTATTATCATATTTATGAAAAGCAACAATAAAAAAAGATTGATGTGAGCATTCACATCAATCTTTTTATTTATATTATTAAATGTATCTTTATAGAGGGGATTCGATAGTGCTATAATGAGAGTTAGCATGTATAGAATGCTATAAATC
>NZ_JBFUIN010000370.1:0-3112 GCF_056401855.1 Bacillus sp. P4_D3 | reverse complement strand
GATGATGGAAGAGCCGTTATCTCGGTATGTGAATCGTTTGAAATTAGAGAGGGCAACACATTTACTTACATATCGTATGGATATGACGGTTACAGATATTGCTTATCATTATGGTTTTACGGATTCAGCAGTTTTCTCCCGGACATTTAAAAGTCAGTACGGAGTAAGTCCGTCTCACTATAGAAATCACAATAGCAAGAATTGCAAAGACGTAAACGAAGGTTCCCAATACAATGAGTGTAAGAAGGTTCGAGGAGAGGTCGAAATTGTAACAGCGGACAAAGTAAACGTCGCATACATAAGACATGTAGGTACATATAAGGATTTAGCTATAGATTTTCCAAAAATGATAGAGAAACTATTTCATTACGCATCGGAGCAAAAATATCATGTATTCGAGGATACGAAGGTATTAACAATTTATCACGATCATCATGAGTTTACAGAAGACTATCATTTAAGAACAAGTCTATGTATAACAATTCCAGATGAAGCCTCAGTAGGAACGAGTGACATTGGAATAATGGCAATACCTTCAGGGACATATGCGATAGGTCACTTTGAAATATTCCAAGATGAATACAAAGGGGCATGGAACTTTTTATACGGTGAATGGCTCCCGAAGAGCGGATATAAACCGAGAGATTCGTATCCTTTTGAAGTGTATAAAAATGATCCGAGGCAGCACCCAGAACATAAACATATAGTCGATATATATGTACCTATCGAACCTTTTTAATCATAGATTAAGGGGGAAGAGCAATGAAAACGGCTGAACAGTTAGATTGTGTTGTAAAAGAAGAATATAAAAATATTAATGGTATGTTAGTAATGCAAAAAGGTAATGTTACTTTTGAAAATTATTATAATGGTTACGGTCCAGATGATACATTTCATGTGGCATCGGTCACCAAAACGATAATCTCTGCGTTAATTGGAATATGTATAGATAAAGGATATATCAAAAGTGTTAATCAAAAAGTAATAGAGTTTTTTCCTGAATATAATCTTAAGGAATCTGAAGTAACAGTTCGGCATCTACTTACAATGACAGCTCCATATCCTTATGTGGACTGGCAGGAACCGTTAGAAGAATTATGCACACAAAAGGATTGGGTGCAGTATACACTTAATAGAATTGGGAACGGCGGGCAAGTTGGATCTTTTAAATATTCATCTGCAGGAGCTCATTTACTATCAGCAATTATTACGAGTGTAACAGGGAAAAGTGCTCGTGAATTTGCGAACGAATATCTATTCCAGCCTATCGGCATGAGAGAAATTCCAAACTACAATATGAAAGCATTTGGATTCCATGACTTATTCGGAAAAGATGTGAAAGGATGGGTTCATGATCCAAACGGTATTTCGGCAGGCGGATGGGGACTTACGTTAACAGCTAGAGATATGGCTAAGTTTGGACGATTGTATTTGAATAAAGGTATTTATGGTGGAAAGCAAATTCTTTCAAAATCATGGGTAAAAGAATCGACAATAATGAACGAAAATCTATATGGGTACTTATGGTGGTTACGAGAAGAAGATGGTATCTTTTCATATTGTGCCATGGGCGATGGTGGAAATGTGATTTGTTGTATACCGGAGAAGGAATTGGTGGTGGCGATTGCATCTGAGATTATACCGGAAGCGAAGGATAGATGGGAGTTAATTTCGAAATATATTCTTTCTTGTATACAAACAAATAATTAATTTTAGCAAAAAAAGATGGTATGAACTGGAATTTCATACCGTCTTTTTTGCTATTATGTATAAGTAAGAGATAGAAAGAGATTTCTCTAGATGGATAAAAGACGTTGTTTGAAAGGTGAGGGTATGATGACAAAGTCTAATGTTGTAGAAATTATTTCAGCCGTAGTATCTATTATCGGTGCATATATTCTTATAAATGCACTAGAAATGGGGAGTAAGGCAGCCGGTGCATCTGTTGCAGAGCAGGGCGGTCATATGGATACAAGTACATATTTAGCTATATTATAAGGATACGGAAATTCTTATACAATTCTAGGTGCGATTTGTTTATTTATGGGATTGCTCAGTTTAATTTCAATTCAAGTATATAAAAGTAAACAAATGTTGAGAAAGAAATGCTTCTATCAATTTGGTAGGAGCATTTCTCGTATAAATAAGTATTTTCGTAGATGTGGATTTACCACTATAACTTAGTTGAGATACTTCTCAATCCCTCTTTATCGTCTTCATTACATTCGAATTCGATAAAAAGGTATGTCACAAGTTACAAATTTGGATGACGTTATATTAACTATAGAAAAAATGAAAAGTACCCGTAACTTTTCACAAGGCAAAATCGTTATAAAAATGAAAAGGTTTTTATTATGCATCTGATTGAATGGGGGAAAACCATGAAAATTCTAATTCTAGGTGGTACACGATTTTTAGGAAGAGCATTTGTAGATGAGGCTTTACAGAGAGGGCATGAAGTTACATTATTCAACCGTGGAACAAACAAAGAAATTTTTCCTAAAGTAGAGCAGTTAATCGGTGACAGAAATAACGATGTATCAAGTTTAAAAAATCGAAAATGGGATGTTGTCATAGACACGTGTGGATTTTCTCCACATCATATTAGGAATGTTGGAGAAGTACTTAAAGATAATATTGAACACTATATATTTATCTCAAGCATTTCCGTATATAAAGATTGGATCCCTCATCACATAAAAGAAGACTATATATTACAACCCGAACCGACGAGTGATCAGATAAAGGCTGTAGAGAATGGTGAAATATCGCCTTACGAGCATTATGGTGCGCTTAAAGTATTATGTGAAAAAGAGGCAGAGAAGTATTGGCCGGGGCGTGTTTTACACGTAAGAGCGGGACTTCTTTCGGGAGTGTTTGATTATACAGATCGGCTTCCATACTGGATTCAGCGCGTAGCAAAGGGCGGAAAAGTGTTAGTGCCAGGAAGAAAAGACCGTCCAGTACAGTTCGTTGATATAAAAGATGTTGCGAGCTTTGGACTAAACATGGCAGAAAATAATAAAGCAGGTACATTCAATATAACAGGTCCAAATGATGAATTGACGATGGAAGAGCTATTAAATACGTGTAAAAAAGTTACGAATAGTGA
>NZ_JBFUIN010000369.1:0-3126 GCF_056401855.1 Bacillus sp. P4_D3 | reverse complement strand
AGAGGGAAATGTGTTAAACGGAAATGATATAAAGGAAGCGATTAAAGGATGTGATATTGTAATTAGTGCTCTTGGAACTGATCGGAATGGGACGTTAGAGAAGAGTTTACCGATTATTATAAAGCAAATGGAAGAAGAGGGCATAAAGAAAATTGTTACAATAGGAACTGCTGGTATTTTACAAGCGCGAACAAACCCAAGTATATATCGTTTCCAATCAAAAGAATCGAAAAGAAAAATGACAACAGCTGCGGAAGATCACTTAGCTGCTTATAAAGCACTACATAACAGTAATTTATGTTGGACTGTTGTTTGTCCGACGCATTTAATAGATGGTGATGTAACAGGTGTATATCGAACTGAAAAAGATATGTTGCCAACAGATGGATCGAAAATCACAGTTGGTGATACAGCTCATTTTGCATGGAGTTTACGTAATAAAAGCTTATACGAGAAAAGCCGAGTAGGTATTTCATATTAAAAAACCATCCCAAAATAGGGATGGCTAAAAAATGATATAGCATACAAAGATGATAATCATAATGATTTGGAGAATGGCTTTGGCTACTGTACTACTTAAAAAACCGACTACAGTTGCAATTCCGACTAAAAGGGCGTCTTTTGGCGCCTTTTTATGCATTAGTTCCGTAATAAATACAGATAAGAACGGTATGATAATAAGCCCGAATGGTGGGAAGAAGAACGATCCGACAATGATAGAAACCATACCAACACGTTCGCCCGATTTTGTACTTCCGTATTTTTTTAGGRAGTATCCATTTGCAATAAAGTCAGCAACGAAAATGAAGAGTGTAAAAATGACTTGAATAATCCAAAAAGATGTCGTTAACTCTCCGCCATTTATTCCAAAATGATAAATGAAATAGCCAGCCCATACGGCAAGGATGCCAGGAATAATGGGGTAAATAAAGGCAAGAAATGAAACAATGAAACAAGCAATGATACAAATTGTTAGTAAAACAGTCACTTTATAACTCCTTTGTAGTATCTAATTTATGTACAGCAATCTTTTTAATTTGATGCCCATCAAGTTCTAATGCTTTAAATTGAAAACCATCATATTCAACTGAATAGCCAGCCTCAATATTTAAATCAATTGATTGAGAGAGAAGCCAACCACCAATTGTATCTAAATCACTTTCATCGATATGTAGGCCAAACATATCATTTACTTCAGAAATGAGTACTTTCCCATCTAAAACAGTAAGCTTAGGAGTACGCTTTTCAATCATTGGTGATTCGTCTGCGTCAAATTCATCTTGAATTTCTCCGATAATTTCTTCAAGAATATCCTCCATCGTTAAAAGGCCAGCAGTTCCACCGTATTCATCCATAACAATCGCCATTTGTACGCGGTTCTTTTGGAGGTGTATTAACGTTTTACGAATGGGAACTGTTTCAAATACAGTTAAAACAGGATGTATGTAAGCATCAAGTGGTTTGTAAATGCCTTTTGTTTGATTATGAAAAATCTCTTTCGTATTTATCATTCCGATAATATCATCTTTATCCTTTTCAATAATAGGATAACGTGTATACTTTTCAGTTGCAACGATTTTCATATTTTCTTCTAACGTATTTTCAGTAGATAAACAAACCATTTCAGTTCTAGGTACCATAATTTCTTTAGCAACACGATCATCAAATTCAAAAATATTATTTACATATTTATATTCGGTTTGATTAATTTCGCCGCTTTTATAGCTTTCACCTAAAATGAGTCGTAGTTCTTCTTCGGAATGAGCAAGTTCATTTTCTTTTGCAGGTTCTAAACCTAATAATTTAGTGAAAAATACAGCTGAACTATTCAGTAACCAAATGAATGGATACATAATTTTATCAAACAAAATAAGCGGTTTTGCAAATTTTAATGTGATTGCTTCAGCTTTTTGGATTGCGAAAGACTTAGGAACTAACTCGCCTAATACAACATGGAAAAAAGTAATCACACTAAAAGCAATAATAAAGGATAGCGTGTTAGCCATTGTTCCAGTAATATTGATTCTTTCAAATAGTGGTCGCAATAAATGCTCTACAGTTGGTTCACCAAGCCAACCAAGTCCTAAAGATGTGATAGTAATACCGAGCTGACAAGCAGATAAATAAACATCTAAATTAGATAAGACGCTTCTTGCAGCTAATGCTTGTTTATTACCTTCATTAGCAAGCTGGTCAATTCGACTTTTTCGTACTTTTACGACAGCGAATTCTGAAGCAACGAAAAAACCAGAAATAAGGATAAGTATAAAGATGAGAAAAATATTTAATATGTCCAAGTGTGTTCTTTACTCCTACTTTGGAATAAAGATGTCACCTCCTGCAATTATGTTATACTTTTATAATAAATCCAAATGAAAAGATTAGTCAAAGAAAATGGGTAAATAATGGTAGGTTTTAATAGTAGTTTTTTAATTTGCTGTTATTTTGTCCTCTATATAATAGGAATAACCGTCTACTTTTAATTTAAGTAGACGGTTATTCTATGTTATGGTTTCGAAATACTTCTAGTTAAAGTATACGTGTTCTGTTTAGGGTAGTTTGTTGTCCATAAAGCTTGGAGAAACGATAAGATGCTATATGGAATATAAAGTAGTAATAAACCAATCGTGACAACTATAGGTGCGCTTCCGCCAAATTGGACGATAAATTGTAATAGTCCGTTTGTATGAAAAATACATTCCATAAAAACGAATGAAAGAATAATGGAACTCAAAATAGATTTATGATTAGAAGTAAGCGCAATAAATAACGTATCAACAAGGAAAGATGAATTTTTTATTTCGTATTCATTAGTAATATTTAAGAACGGTAGCCATTTTTTAATTGCTTGCATAACGATTATCATAGAAGTGCTACATACGATGATAWAAGAGGAGAAGAAAGGAAACTTTATGAATTTCGCGATATAGAGAAGTGATAATAGGACTAAACATTGTAATATCACAGTGCCAAAAGAATACGGTATCCAGCGAAATAAAGAACTACACTTTTTTAATGAGTTTGGTGCTTTTAAAAATAGATGGCCAATTCCTAGACTTATAAAGAAACAGATTACAAGAGTGAATGTGAAACGAACGATCGATAAAAAATATATTTCCCATATGT
>NZ_JBFUIN010000368.1:0-3132 GCF_056401855.1 Bacillus sp. P4_D3 | reverse complement strand
GACTTTAAGTCATATTGCAAAAGAGTCAACTCCAACGAAGAAAGTGGATTTAAAAGGTGAGATGGTGAGCGGTTTAAGTTGGTGGCAAGTTGCTATCATTTCTATAAGTGTGTTACTGATAATTGCTGTTGTTATTTTTATTGTGAGAAGAACTCGCAAAAAATGACGATTAAAGTAAGAATATAAAGATTTTCTTTAGAGTGATATAGTCTGTTAAATCTTGTGAAAGCGAATTACTTATGCTACACTTTATATAACTTGAAATGAACGGAGGGGCTTCCTTTGATCTTAATCAGATTACGTCTCAACACTTTGTGCCAATAATTGAATAGCGCTCAAAGGCTCTGTCTGTGTACAGAGTGAACGGGATTGGTCTGCCTATTTTAAAGGAACCCTTTATTAAGCTTATATGTGAAAAAGAGGGAGGGACGAATACGCCCTCTTTTTGTTTTGCCTTTAAAAATAGAATGGGATAGTATAGGTGAACACTTGGTGTGAATACGTATATTATCTTAGGACTTTTTGACCATGTTATAGGACGAAAGCACTGCTTTCTTCTATTTCTTTGGTGAACCCTTATCCGTTTACGAAAGCACAGGCAGTGACCTGTGCTTTTTATTTACGTAATCGAAATGGAGGAATAAATATATGGAAGAATTATTACAAAGAGCAATATTAGTTGGAGTAAATTTAGGTAAGGAAGCTGATTTTGCATATTCGATGGAAGAGTTAGCGAATCTTACGGAAGCTTGTGATGTGGAAGTAATCGGTCAAGTGACGCAAAATTTACAACGAGTAAATCCGTCGCATTATATTGGAAAAGGGAAGATTGAAGAAGTAGCAGCGTATGTGAAAGAAGTAGATGCAAATATGGTCATCTTTAATGACGAATTATCTCCTTCACAAATTCGAAATTTAGAAGAGGATTTAGATTGTAAAGTAATTGATCGTACCATTTTAATTTTAGATATCTTTGCGCAACGTGCGAAAACGAAAGAAGCGCAGTTGCAAGTAGAAGTGGCCCATCTTCAGTACATGATGCCTCGTTTAATCGGTCTTCGTGAATCTTTAGGAAGACAAAGYGGGGGAGTTGGCACGAAAAATAAAGGTGTCGGTGAGAAGAAGTTGGAATTAGACCGTCGTAAAATTGAAGAACAAATTGCAGCTCTAAATAAAGAATTAGAGGCACTTGTTGCACAGCGCCAAACGCAGCGTAAACAACGTAAGAAAAATGAAATTCCAGTTGTGTCATTAGTAGGATATACGAATGCAGGTAAATCAACGATAATGAATACGATGCTTGAAATTTTTAACGGTACTGTAGAGAAACAAGTATTTGAAAAAGATATGTTATTTGCGACGTTAGAGACATCTGTACGAAATATTGATTTACCAGATAATAAATCATTTTTATTAACAGATACAGTTGGATTTGTAAGTAAATTACCGCATCATCTTGTGAAAGCATTCCGTTCAACGCTAGAGGAAGTGGCTGAAGCAGATTTACTCATTCACGTCGTAGATTACTCAAATCCCAATTATGAGCAATTAATTGATATTACAAATGAAACGTTAAAGAAAATTGGCGTGGAAAATATCCCGACGATTTATGCATATAACAAATCAGATTTGGTAGATGTTGAAATTCCGAAAGTGCAAGAAGATCGCGTTTATCTATCTGCGAAGAAACATGTTGGAATTGAAGAGCTTGTAGAAGTGGTTCGCTCACACATTTATAAAGAGTATACGAAGTGTGAAATGTTAATTCCGTATGATCAAGGACAGGTAGTTTCGTATTTCAACAATCATGCACACGTTTTATCTACGAGTTATGAAAACGAAGGTACGAAAATGGCACTAGAATGTAAGACGAGTGATTATGAGAAGTATAAGCGTTTTTCTATTTAATAAAAAAGGCGATCCTAATATGCTTTAGGGTCGTCTATTTTTTCATAGTTGCAAGCCTTCCTTTCGTCCTGCCTTAGTATAAAAGAAAATACAGAGAGTTCATATAAATAAATCCGACAAAGCATATAGAAAAAATATATTTTTTTACAAGTTGAATTTCTGGAAATAGAAACGAAACCAGTATAGAATAGAAATGTTTCAAAACTCAGAATTTATTACACTTACTGTAATAAATATATATTTTGTACAGGAAGGAGAGATTMGTATATGCAGGCAGTTTCACAAAAAAGTGCAGTGGAAACACCGACGATATATCGAATATTATTTGCGATTAGTTTCGGACATTTTTTGAATGATTCGATGCAAGCAGTTGTGCCAGCGTTGTTTCCTATTTTGGAAAAAACGATGAATTTATCCTACATGCAAGTAGGGTGKATAGCGTTCGCGTTAAATATGACGTCATCGATTATGCAGCCGGTTTTTGGTATGTATTCAGATAAGAAGCCGTCACCATTTTTRTTACCACTCGGTATGTTTTCGAGCATGCTTGGGATGATTGGGCTCGCGTTTGCCCCGAATTTTATTATTGTTATTATTTCTGTTTTATTTATTGGATTAGGTTCCGCAGTCTTTCATCCAGAAGGTGCTCGGGTTGCTTATATGGCAGCAGGTGCCAAACGTGGTTTAGCACAAGCGATTTATCAAGTGGGAGGGAATACAGGGAATTCGCTAGCACCTATTTTTACAGCGCTCATTTTCGTTCCACTAGGTCAAATTGGTTCTCTAGGTTTTACTGCTTTCGCAGCGGTAGGGATTGTATTGTTACTTTTTGTTTCAAATTGGTATAAAAATGAATTAGCGACTGGTGCTGTAAGAAGGAAAAAGAGGGCTGCACTTGAGGCTGAAAATGCGATTGTAAGTACGCACATTAAATTTGTTATTATACTTCTTGTTTTTCTAACATTCGTGCGTTCTTGGTACGGTGCTGGTATCGGGAATTTCTATCAATTTTATTTAATAGAGCATTACGGTTTATCGATAAAAAATGCACAGTATTTCGTCTTTGCTTTTATGATTGCTGGTGTATTAGGTACTTTCTTTGGTGGTCCGCTAGCGGATCGATTCGGTAAGAAAAAGATCATTGTCTTTTCCATGCTCGGTTCAGCGCCGCTAGCACTATTGTTACCGCACGTTTCTCTTATGTGGGTTGTACCGTTATTTTTA
>NZ_JBFUIN010000367.1:0-3143 GCF_056401855.1 Bacillus sp. P4_D3 | reverse complement strand
TCTATATTGTAATAAACCTTTTGATTTTTATATATAAAATACATATAAATCCCCTTCAGTTATAGCACTACATTTTCTTATTCTTTAATGGATATATCCAAAACGGCTCTCTTTCTAACCACTCAACTGTTTCTGGAACACCGTCTTCATACTCTCTTTCCAGCTCATCCACTTTAGTTGCAAATTGTGATGCATGTGTTCGTAATGCCTCTAATTTTTTCGGAACATATTCCGTCACTTCATTTTTAAAATCCGGAGGGCCTATTTCGTCTTCATGATTTTTCGAAAAAGCTACAGCATAAAAGACCGGTCGTTTACTTTCCGAAATATTAGCTAATGCCTCTACTACCGCTGCCCCTGTTGCATCGTGATCTGGATGAACTGCATACCCAGGATAGAAAGAAATAACTACAGAAGGATTCAATTCTTCAATACAGTTTTGAATCAGACTTCTTAATTTTTCAGGCTCTTCAAATTCAAGAGTTTTATCACGATATCCCATCATACGTAAATCTTCAATCCCTAAAATATTTGTAGCTCGCTTTAACTCTTTCTCTCTAATAGCATATAAAGACTCCCGTGTTGCAAAAGGTGGATTCCCCATTGCTCTCCCCATTTCACCAAGTGTTAAGCAAACATAAGTAAGAGGGACTTTCTGCTCAGTATAGGCCAAAATTGTGCCAGCCACGCAATATGACTCATCATCTGGATGCGGGAAAACAACTAAAACGTGGCGCTCATTTTTCATCAATATATTAACTCCTTCATCATATATAAACTCTATAAAATAACGACCGCATACCAAGTAACTCCTACAAGAAGCACTAAAAGAAGAATGATATAGATAGCTGATAAGTTTTTCACATTCCTCTTTGTAGACTTACCGTAATTCTCCTCCACATTTCGTGCAACTAGTACGGTCCCAAACAGTGATACAACTACAATAATAACAACTAGTGAAATCGCAAAACTCATTGTCTTTTCACCTCTCTAAAACCAGTCTATTTAAACAAAGAAGATACATATAAAATGTCMTTCTTAAGGTACAATAAAATACTACCTTTCTTCTCTTATCATAATGGAAGTTTGCGAAAAACGGACCAACCACTTTTAGGTTTTTTTGCTCATCCACTTCAAAATAAAAAGCAACTGATCTCCTAGAATCAGTTGCTTTTTTACAAGGCTAATTATATTCATTTTCACTTAAAATTAATCCGATTTAAAAGTTTGGTCTTTTCATAATGAAACATCGATTGAGATAACTCAAAAATGGTTCCATTTACAAGATGAACTGTATTTTCAATAAGAAGTGCCGGATCACCTTCATTTATTTCTAAAAGCTGTGCATTTTCTTTATTTACTTTTTCACAACTAATAACTTTATCGGCAAAGCCAATATTTAATCGTAAATCTTCAATGAAATAACTGTATACAGAGCTTAATGCTATTTCTTCATTCAAATAAGGAATGATATCCTTTTTGAAATAACTTACTTCAATAGAGAATGGTTTCCCATCTACAATTCTTAAGCGCTTCAAAAAATATAACCTAGTTCCAACTTCACATTGCATCCGCTTTGCTATCTCTTCGTCCGCATCTATTACTTCAAGCTCTAACACTTTCGTTTCAATATTTTGTGAAACGAGGTTTTTCGTTAATCCACGCAAACTGCCTAGATTAATGTAATCTGTTACAGAAGTTTCACGTAAAAACATGCCACTACCTTGCACTTGAAAAATATAGCCTCTATTAACAAGCTGGCTAATCACTTTACGTATCGTATTACGACTTACTTCAAATCGGTTCATCAACGCTTCTTCTGTAGGTAGTTTTTTCGTTTCATTAAAAAGTCCTTCTCGAATGTCTTGCTCTAAAATATCTGCAATTTGTTTATACTTTGCACTCATACACTTTCTCCTAAAATACTCTTTTATCTTTTATAAATTTTCTCCTCTCGTTTCGATAATATGCTTATACCAATGAAACGAAAGTTTCTTCTTACGTTTTAAGTTATCATTATGATCGACAAAAATAAAGCCATATTGCTTTTTATATCCATTTAGCCAACTTAACAAGTCAATAACTGACCATGCATAATAGCCTTTTAAATTAATCCCTTCTTGAATCGCACGCTTCATTACTTTTAAATGCTCTTCAATGAATTTAATTCTCGGAACATCTACAATTTCTCCGTCAATGATTGGATCTTCATCACCTAATCCGTTTTCTGTCACATACATCTTTATGTCACCGTAACGTTCTTTCAACATATGCAATCCATCTAAGAAACCTTCCGGAGATATTTCCCATCCCCATTTTGTATATGTTTTATCTTCCATTTTAACTGTTCGATAAAACCCATCAAAAGAAGGGTTACCCGGAGCAAGTGTTGAGCTTTCTCGAGAATGCTCCTCGCTCTTTATATCCATATCGTATTTTTCTACTCGTATCGGTTGATAATAATTCAAGCCAATAAAATCATTTTTTTCGGCATTTTGTTTAATGATTTCTAATTCTTCAACCGTCCAATTAGGAGTCCATCCTTTTTCCTTTAATTCCTGCACAACATAAGACGGATACTCACCTTTTAAAACTGGATCATAGTACCAATACATTTCATATTCATTCGCATGATTTGCTGCTAGTATATTTTCTTTTTGATCATCCACACTATAAGCAGGTAAGAAAACATGCGTAATCCCAATCTCTCCATATTGTTTCAGCTGCTTGTACACTGCAACTGTTTTTGCATGCGCATAAAATACATAATGAGTCGCTTGAAAGTACTTTGGAACATCATTTTGTATTCCAGGTGGATGTGCACCTTTTAAGTACCCTAATCCACAAAACATCACTGTTTCATTAAAAGTAATCCAATGTTTAACTCTATCACCAAATGCCTTAAAGCAAATCTCTGCGTACTTTACAAAAGCTTCTGCTGTTCGTTTATTCGTCCATCCACCGTCTTTTTCTAAAGTTAATGGTAGATCCCAATGATATAAAGTTACAAACGGTACAATCCCGTATTTTAAACATTCATCAATTAAGTTGTTATAAAATGCTATTCCTTTTTCATTTACCTCTCCATCTCCAGTCGGCAAAATTCTCGCCCAAGAAATAGAAAAACGATACGATTCTAATCC
>NZ_JBFUIN010000366.1:0-3148 GCF_056401855.1 Bacillus sp. P4_D3 | reverse complement strand
GTATGAATATGAGGGTACCAAAAATCTCTGTCCCAATGCCATTTATGAAAGCAATTATGAATAGTGGAGTAAGTAAAATAACAAAAATTCCTTCTGATGGACTGAATTTTATTACAAAACGAAAATTTTCAAATGTTTCAGCGAAAAAAATTATGGGAGGAGATTGGTTTAAGAAGACGAGTGTAATGAAATTTTTCCCTGCCGTAGTAGCTGATCTGGATTATCGAATGATGTATCAAAATGGCCAGCATAATCATTTATTTAAACGAACATTATGCGATAACACTACCCTTTACCAATTACACGGAGAGGGTAAACCGTTTATTTTATTACATGGTTTATTGAGTGATGGAGAGGATTTATTTCCTTTAGCACAAGAGCTTCATGAAAAAACTGGTCAACCTGTATGGATCTTGGATCTTCCAGGTTTGGGACGTTCTCCTTTTAAACGAGAGAAAAATATTCTAGATATCTATTTGAATGTAGTGAAAAAGTTATTGGAGAAAGCTACTAATGGTGCACATCTAATTGGCCATTCATTCGGTGCGTTTATTCTTCTGGAAGCATTGGTACAAGAGTACATAGATAAGAAGTATTCAATCACTTTACTTCAGCCACCTGTTGCTAAAAAAAATGCTAAATCGCTAAATGTTCCTCAATTTATGAACAAATGGACATTAAAATTGGCAACTACTAATTTGATAGGGCGTTATTTATTAAGTAATGGTTTGTTTGAAAGTATGGAGAGCATCCCTGAACATTATATCGAAAAAATAAGTAACAGTTTTACTTCTCCTAGAATTTTAAATACTACGGTTCAGCTTAACAGTTTACTACTGAAAAACGATCAAGGTGATTTCAATGAAGTAACAAAGTATAATCTTCACATTATTTGGGGGGATTATGACAGAGGCTATTCTGCTCCATCGCATCTTGGTAAGGTTGATTTTGTTCCATATGGCCATCATTTTCCTCTTAGCCATCCGAGTGAAACGGCAACATTAGTAATAAAAAATAGTAATACTAGCAGATGAGAGTGTGGGATAAATAAACAGTGTGTAGTAAGATCGTTGTGTCTTTGAAATAAAATCGTACTGTATGGGGTCCCACCCCATATCTATCAAGCTATACTTCTGAAATATCCCCAAAACGAAAATTTCATCCTTTCATAGTTGTCCATAGGATCTTAGGTCGATTTTCATTTTTGAGAAGAATACATTTCTCAAATTGATGGAAATATGGGGGGGAAATAATGTTACGATGTTTATAAAAAAGTAGTTAGACTAGTGTGTTTTACTCCGATTCATTTCAAAATATAATTGAAAATCCATCTTTAAATTAAAAAAGAAGGTGTTACCTTTATATATTAATAACTTCGAAATATTGTATAACAGATAATTTTTATGCATTATTGATTAACATTGCTTATTGTGCTAACGAATCAGGATAGTGTGGCGACCGACAAACTAAATAGTTGCTTATCCTCAATTATTAGAAGGAAAGTTCCATCATTTCGCGAATTTATTAGACATAGACGAGTGCTATAATTTTCTATATCTACATATAAGAGGTGACTACGCATGAATCAAAGACCGTCAGAAGAAGAATACGCCGGGAACTCCGGCGAATATATCCGTTTGGTACCGGACGGTAACATCATCGATATTCTGCTCGCCCAGGAAAAGCAAATGACCGAGCTCCTGGCATCGTTGACCGAAAGCCAGTACGCGTATCGGTATGCTGAAGGAAAATGGACGCTGAAAGAAGTCGTGGGCCACATTGCAGACTCGGAACGTGTCATGACCTACCGCCTGCTCCGGTTCGCAAGAGGGGACCAGACGCCTCTGACTGGTTTTGATCAGGAATTGTTCATGCCTCCTTTCGGAAGGTGGACAACCGCGCAATTGGCCGAAGACTACCGGGCCGTACGGCAATCAACGATCACATTGCTGCGCGGGCTACCGGCGGAGGCGTGGACCCGCAAGGGCACAGCCAACAACCTAAGCATTACGGCGCGCGCCCTCGCGTACGGCATCGCAGGACACGAACTTCATCACATGGGGGTCATCCGAAATCGGTACTTGAGTTAATCGTAGGCTGAGGCCTTTGGAATGGAACTAACACCTCTCATACAACCTTAGATACCGTTCTTATTGGGGTCCCGCCCCACAACCATCAACTTAAGGATTTAGACCATTTTTGAAATTAAAAGCACATTACTATTCTCTTATGTTAATGAGAAAGGGTGACGTGCTTTTTATGAATATGCACCAAAAACAAGAGTTATCTTTATTTGCCGAAGAGTTATATCGATTTTTTTCATTTGGGGGTATTTGTTTTTCTTAGCTTGATGGTGATGGGGCACTACTCTATAATGGTCAAATTAAAATTTAAAACAGTTATAGAGACTCCATTCCTCGGAAATATTGTAACTATTAAGTTGTAAAAAGAACCGTAGTTTTTCATTTTTGGAAAGGCTATGGTCCTTTTTAGTTGTAGCAAAGATATGATTTGAGGGATTTTTTGTAAATCAAAAAATTTTGATTAATTAGTTGCATAATAAATTAATCAGCGTATATACTATAAACATCAAAAAAAGTTGATGAAGGGGGAGTGAACTAAAATGGCACAAGATTTTCAGCTCTATGAGAAAAAATTTAAAGCGTTGGCCGATCAGAAGCGTTTAGAGATTATGTATGAACTTTGTCAGCGAGGCCAGACTTGTGTGTGTGATTTAACAGAGTTTTTCGAAATGACACAATCTAAGTTGTCATATCATTTAAAAATCCTGTTAGATGCCGGTTTAATTGTAAAAGAAACAAAAGGTACGTGGAGTTATTATGATTTAAATGATGAGGAAGTAAATAATTTATTATCAGAAGAATTATGCTGTATCTTTAGAAAAACAGGAAAAGGGAGCTGTTGTTAAAATTTTGCCCTATTAATCAAAAAAAATTGATTAATATTATTTTAAGAGGAGGAATAAGTTATGAGATATGTTCATGTTGGTATAAATGTTACTGATTTAGAGAAGTCTATTGAATTTTATGAAAAGGTATTTGGTGTGTCACCAGTTAAGGTGAAAATGGATTATGCAAAATTTTTATTAGAAAACCCAGGGCTTAATTTTACACTGAATGTACGAGAT
>NZ_JBFUIN010000365.1:0-3162 GCF_056401855.1 Bacillus sp. P4_D3 | reverse complement strand
GGATTCATCGGATGCGGAAATATGGGGATGGCTATAATTGGCGGAATGCTAAACAAAAATATAGTGTCTTCAAATAAAATCATTTGTTCAGATTTAAACACTACGAATTTAAAAAATGCCAGTGAAAAATACGGGCTAACTACAACTACTGACAACAATGAAGTAGCTAAAAATGCTGATATTTTAATTTTATCAATTAAACCAGACCTATACGCATCAATAATTAACGAAATAAAAGAAGTGATAAAAAACGATGTTATCGTCGTAACGATCGCTGCAGGAAAAAGCATCAAAAGTACTGAGGATGCTTTTCATAAAAAGTTAAGGGTTGTAAGAGTAATGCCTAATACACCTGCTCTTGTTGGAGAAGGAATGTCTGCGTTATGTCCTAATGAAATGGTGACAGAAAGAGATCTAGAAGATGTACTCAACATTTTCAATAGTTTTGGTCAAACAGAGATAGTAAGTGAAAAATTAATGGATGTTGTAACTTCTGTAAGTGGTTCTTCACCAGCATATGTATATATGATTATAGAAGCGATGGCAGATGCAGCTGTATTAGATGGTATGCCACGAAATCAAGCATATAAATTCGCAGCTCAAGCTGTGTTAGGCTCTGCAAAAATGGTACTAGAAACAGGAATGCATCCAGGTGCATTGAAAGATATGGTTTGTTCCCCAGGCGGAACAACAATAGAAGCTGTAGCAACATTAGAGGAAAAAGGCTTACGAACAGCCATCATTTCAGCTATGCAGCGTTGTACGCAAAAGTCTGTTGAACTATCTAGGCAAACTAAAGAGTAAAAACTGTAAAAGAGATCACTTTAGCTGAATACACATATCTTTAAACAGTTTTAGACTATATGCACATTTCATTTACATACTCCTCCTTTTTCACCAGTAACTGAACGGACAAATTCAAGGATAATTGAGTTTGTCCGTTTTGTATTTTGTTATTCTAAAATAATTCACCTATTCTTATTATCATTTATTTCATAGCGTAATACCCTTGGTAACATCATTTTCATATGTATTTGCTGCAGATTGTATCAAGTTTTAAATCATACGTTTCTTGTAAGACATGATACACACCAGATGAAATATACTCAGAGACTAAGCATAATATCTATTGAAAAAAGTAATATCAATCGTCTCAAATTGTTAACATAATATTTTTATCGTCTTCTTATACTAATACCTACTATTTCCTAATCCACCTCCATTACAATTTAAATCATTTAAGTTTTCTCCATATCGTACATCTACTATTTAAACAAAAACTCCCCTTAAATCAAAAATGATTAAGGGGAGTCAGTTATATGTGGTGAAGTTATAGTTCTGATTTTACTGGAATAGAAACATTGTTTTTCACTAAATTTTTAACGTCTTTAAAGCTAACAAAATTGTTGTTTTGCTCATCCCAAAGACGGAAACGGAGTGACCGCAAACTTGTAGCAAGAGTAATCGTTGGTACATWTTTTAAAGGAAGCGTATTATTGTGTGCCTCTTCTAATTGATAATTAGGTACTCTTGGACTTAAATGGTGAACATGGTGAAATCCAATATTACCAGTTAGAAATTGTAGGATTTTGGGAAGTTTATAAAATGAACTTCCTTCTACTGCCGCTTTCACATATTCCCACTCTTTATCTTCTTCAAAATAAGAATCCTCGAATGTGTGCTGTACGTAAAACAGCCAAATACCTATTGAACCTGCTATTAAGAATATGGAACCATGTACTAAAAGAAACGATTGCCATCCGATTGCCCAGCAAAGTAACCCTACTAAAGCAACAATTAAAACATTCGTCAAATAGGTATTCATGCGTTCCTTCTTTCTAGCACCTTTTCTGTTAAATCTATTTTTAAGTAGGAAAACATAAATCGGACCTAACCCAAACATAACCAATGGATTGCGATATAAACGATATGCTAAACGGAGTCTAAATGGCGCTGCCAAATATTCCTTCACTGTAAGGGTCCAAATATCTCCTGTACCTCGCTTATCCAAATTACCACTTGTAGCGTGATGAACGGAATGCTCATGCCCCCATTGATCAAACGGGAATAAAGTTAAAACACCCATACATGTCCCTACTATTCTATTTACACGACGACTTTTAAAAAAAGAATGATGGGTACAATCATGAAAAATAATGAAAACCCGTGTCATAAATCCAGCGGCTAACAGAGATGGAACTAATGCTAACCAATAAGAAACGGACAGGCTTTTATAAGCAAGGTACCATAAGATAATAAATGGCACTACCGTATTGATGATTTGCCAAACACTTTTTTTTGCCGTTGATTTTTCAAAAGGAGCAACTTGTTTTTTTAAATTTTTAGTATTTTGTAATGTCATTTTTTCTAATTCCTTTCCTTTATGTTGCTAATTCGTATTATAACACATTATTAGTAGTAGGTGTTATACGCAGGTATAATAAATATTTTATACTATAAAAATCTCTTTCTTCTTACTCATTCCTTACAAATTGCTTACGTCCAAAAAAAACTTCTATAATGGAAAAAGCATTTATGCACGTTGATAATAGTAATCCCCGTTTCCATGAAACTAACCACAAATAGTTTCCTAAAACAGTAAAAAAGTCGATTCCCTGTAAATTAAAGGATAATCGACTTCTTTATTATTCATTTAATTGTAGTATTTGAAGACACTTTAAAAATATTCTCACCTTAATTATTATCTATAAAACAATCCGTTTCTCAGTTTCTGAATCAAAGTAATGAACTTTGTCCATGTTTAAACCGAGCTCTATATTTGATTGACTTTGCACATCTAAAGATGTGTCCACACGTGCAACAAAAGATTGTCCATTAATGTTAGAATATAGATATGTTTCTGCTCCCATTAGTTCTGCTACATCAATACATACCGTTACTTTTGCGTTATATGGTAAATCCTCGATTTCTTTTCCATAATAAAAGTCTTCTGGACGTATTCCTATTATGATTTCTTTATTCGTATAGCCCTTATTTCGCAAGCCTTTCATCTTCTCTTCTGGCACTTCAATTTTCCACTTATCAATCATAACTGCATTATCTGTTAATACTCCTTTGAAAAAATTCATTCCAGGAGAGCCAATGAATCCGCCGACAAATACATTCTCTGGATTATCATACACTTCTTTCGGTGTACCGACT
>NZ_JBFUIN010000364.1:0-3176 GCF_056401855.1 Bacillus sp. P4_D3 | reverse complement strand
CGTATATATGCTGAAGAGTGGAGTGAACTAACTGGATTGCTAGATGACTCTTTGCAGTTAGTGAAGAAAAAAGAAGATGATAAGGCAATACAAGTACTGCACCATTTCTCAGAGCAATTCCTATCAAAGGAAAATGAAAAAAATTCAAAAGTAACTCCGGGACAAATTAGAGTCGTTTCTTTAGCATACGATAAGGCGAAACAATCTCTCGCGGAAGATTTAGATAGGCAAGTTAAAGTTGATAATATGTTAGCGTTACAACTTGCTGTTGATGCACAAGTATCTAAATATCAGCCACTTTGGATGGAAAGAGAAAGAAAGATAATGAATGCTTTTTCTCAAGTAGAAAAAGCGATGGAAAAAGACGATGATGGACAGTTCCAACAGACGCTAAATACACTTTTAAATGAATTTAATATTATTTATCCTAGTTTAATGATTGCCCTGCCAGAAAACGAAGCACAGCGTGTAAATGCACATTTATCTTATTTGGATGAATTTCGTAACGTTATGTTAAAAACGAAAGGTGGACAAATGCAACTAGGGATTATTAAAGGTGATTTGCAAAAAATATTTCATACAGTAAAAAAAGATGAGATTGCTCCCTCTCTCATTTGGTTTATGACAATTACTGGAGGACTTATTTTGTTCACTTTAACGTATGTTGGATGGAGAAAGTATAAAGGAGAGAGAGAGAAGCGGAGAAGTAACTTGCATTCTAAAGATAGATAATGCGTATAAATAAAGATACGGATTGTAAGGTTTATTTATTGACAACGGTGGAAGAAAAAAATAGAATGAGAAGTACTATAATTAAAACTTCAATGGAGGTTTATGATGTTTTATTTAATTTACTTCGCGATCATTTTGATCATACCGTTGTATGCACAGTCCAAAGTACGTAGTGCCTATAGCAAGTATTCACAAGTTTATTCAACATCAGGTATGACAGGAGCGGAAGTGGCTCGGAAAATTTTAGATGAAAATGGATTGTACAATGTAGCTGTAGAAGAAACGCCAGGTCATTTGTCAGATCATTATGACCCGCGTGTAAAGACGGTTAGATTATCGACAGATAACTACTATGGTCATTCAGTTGCTGGTACAGCTGTAGCAGCACATGAAGTAGGACACGCAATTCAAGATGCGAAAGATTATAACTTCATGCGTGTACGCCATTCGTTAGTGCCAGTTGCTAATTTTGGTTCAAACATGTCATGGGTTTTTGTCCTAATTGGTGTATTTGCACAAATGTCTGGTTTGTTGTTACTAGGAATTATTTTAATGGCAGCAGGTGTTATTTTCCAACTTGTTACATTACCAGTTGAGTTTGATGCATCAAAACGTGCAATGCAACAAATTGAAGCACTTGGTATCGTATCGACAGATGAGTACGGTCAAGCTCGTAAAGTATTAAATGCGGCAGCATTAACATATGTAGCAGCAGCTGCTGTAGCAGTATTTGAATTATTACGTCTCGTATTAATTTATACTGGTATGCAGCGTAGCGACGATTAAAGACTATCAATTATGATAGTCTTTTTTTGTTTTGTGGATTGAATCTTATAATATGTTACAAATGGAAATAATAGAGAGAATATGGGGTATAGAACTAATTAAAATAAAGATAAGTATGGAATGATGAAAGACGGTGACAGACATAGAATATCCAGATCATTTAGTTAAACAAGTGAGGGAGCGAAGTGCTACATACCAATTAGAAGGTTTTTTAAGTGGACAGGGCCCTAGAAATCCGAAATTAATGCTTGTTGGAGAAGCACCTGGTGAAACAGAAATTCATAATGGGATTCCGTTTAGCGGGAGAGCAGGAAAGCATTTAATGGAGTTTTTAGAACGTATTCACGTTACAAGGGAAGAAGTATATATTACGAGTGCGGTGCGGAGTAGACCTTATAAATGGAAAGAGAAAAGGGAACGAAATGGCGAAATAATACAGAAAAGGTATAATAGAACGCCAAATCAAGGAGAAATACTTGCCCATGCACCTTTGTTAGATTATGAGTTGGAACTTATACAGCCGCCTGTTATTGTTACACTTGGTAATATTGCATTACAGCGTTTAGTTGGTAAAAATAATAAAATTACGGATGTTCATGGCGAATTGTTAAAGCAACCCGTGCAGCAATTGAAAGATAGTAGCGGTACAGAATTCATATGGACTGAAAAAGAATATAATATATTTCCTACTTTTCATCCAGCTTCAATTTTTTATAATCGTAGTTTATTGGAGCTCATTTATGAGGATTTGGAGAAACTGAAAAGATATGTAATAAAAAACTAGAAAAGCTAAAGAGCTTTTCTAGTTGAATTTAATTATGTAACGGATTTTTATTTTCATCTAATGTAAATCCTTCGCCAACAACATCGTGTACATCACTTACAGCGACAAAGGCGTGAGGGTCTACAGAAGTAATGATATTTTTTAATTTCACGATTTCGTTTTTTGCAACAACACAATATAGTACATTTCGTTCAACTTTTGTATAGGATCCAACTGCTTTTAAAAAGGTTGCTCCGCGCTCCATTTCTGATAAAATTTTTGAAGCAATTTCATCATTTTTATCAGAAATAATAGTTGCTCCTTTTGCTGCATAAGCTCCTTCTTGCATAAAATCAATAACCTTAGCCCCGATAAATACAGCAACTAACGTATACATGCCTTCACGATATGATAAATATGTAAGAATAGAGACAATGATAACGATGGCATCAAACATAAACATCGTTTTTCCCATACTCCAGCCAACATATTTGTGAGCTAGTCTTGCGATAATATCAACACCGCCAGTAGTCCCGCCGTATTTAAATATAATTCCAAGTCCTATACCGATAAATGCCCCAGCGAATAAAGCAGCCAGTGTCATATCATTTTGCAAGTTTAAATGTAAGTTGAGTACTTCGTAGCGTTGGAAAATCCATAGGAATAAAGAGACGCTAAATGTACCGATTAATGTATATAAAAATGTTGTTCGGCCGAGTAACTTCCAGCCAATAAAAAATATAGGGATATTTAAAATTAAGTTTGTATAGGAAGGGTCAAGCGAAAATAGAAAATATAATAATAGCGTAATACCGGTAAACCCACCCTCTGCAAGATGGTTTTCAATATTGATATTTACAATGCCGAAAGAAAAAATAGCGGAACCGATTAAAAT
>NZ_JBFUIN010000363.1:0-3183 GCF_056401855.1 Bacillus sp. P4_D3 | reverse complement strand
GTGCAGGGCGAAGCTATAAAACGGGCGGGTATCATTGATGTTCAAGTGAAAATTTGTAATCAGGAGCCAGAGGAAGTAAGAATTGCAGGAAATGCTGTAATCGTATTTAAGTCCGATTTATTACTTGATTAGCAATTCATATGCAAAGTTCGAATCGTAAATGGAGGTCTTTATTAATATGAATTTCAGTCATTGTAAACTGTAAATCATAATAAAGTTATTTCTATGACGGGGAATTTGTGAAATAATACATTCAAACAAAAAGGTGCTTTTGTTAAATAGAATAAATAAGAAAAGTAAACACCCCCAAAACAAAAAAATGAGCTGACCTCTCAAAATAACTAACTGTAGAGAAAGAAAATTTTCATTTAGGGGGTACTTCAAAATATTAGCTTGATGGCGATGGGGTAGCACCACATCGCTATCAAGCTAATAAAAAGAAATTATTTGATCAAAATATTCTGGTATACATAGACCAAGATGCAGATATCGAATACGCAGAGCTATGTATAACATACTTAAATTCTTTAAGTGAAGAACTGATAAATAAACTTTGTAAAGCATCTATTAGATACTGTAATGAATTTCTTGATGATATAGGTGAAGATATTATAGAATTTTCTAAACTGACAGATGTTCTACCTCATATTACACCAAATACTATATGTATTCCGAATCCTAAAAATAAATCTGAACCTGTCATTGATTTAGAATTAAATTGCACATGGGAAGAGGAACATGGTATRGAATGGATCATTCGCAGTGGGAAAGTTATGTATGTTGGAGCATTTAATGGAATAAATCCATATGGGGATTGTGATATCGGAAAAGATTGGAATTATGCTTAATGTATGATTTTATAGAAATGTAATCAAAAAAGCATGCCGAGTTGATATGGGTTCATGTTAATAATTTATTGGAGTTAAAGTGGGCCCCGGCGGATTTTCCAACCGTAGGAGTTTTATGTTTGAAGTTTAAAAATTAAGGTCTGAAATAAGAACTAATGAGACAGATTTTTATAAGTTATAAACTATTTTGAAAGTAGTTGTATGACTCCGGTGGCTCGGGCTCATGATCTCTACCCTGTCAAGGTGGCGCTCTCCCTGCTGAGCTATGGGGTCCCAACAAACGGACGGTACAATCGCTGCTTAATAAACGGTTAATTGCAAAGTACAGGTTGTGAGGGTTGTCCAAACGGTGCGGTAAAGCTAACAGAGAATGGACTTAATGTGTTACGGGCGTTAGGGTAATGCGAGGATATTGATTATATATGGGGGTAAATAAGCTGAAAAACATTGAAGTTCTAAATAAATACATTGAAGGGTTTTCTAATGCTCTCCCTACGTGGTTAAAGCATCTAATCGAGGCAGAGGAGATACATCAAAACTATGAGAATGTACAGGTACTTGGTGCATTAAAGACAGATGCGGTGTTGTACTATGTACACCGTACGCTGCAAGTGTTAGATGGGTTGTCTTTAGATGAAGAAGCGTATCATATTATTGAAAAGGTACTAACGTATAGTGAGCTTGCAAAGGTAGGCTCTTTAAAACAGCGGGAGCAATGGAAGAAAAACGGGATTAACCTATTGGTACATAACGAGGGTTCTGCTGATATCTTTAGTAATATTCAGTTTATCGAACGTATAGAGACAAACTTAAACTCTACAGAGTATTTATTTGTTCGAGATTTAATTAGAACACATGGATTAATCGGGCAGTATATCCGCGGGGAGGCTCGTTTAGATTCTCATGTTGATTTGATTAACACGTATAAAGAAGAGTACGGAGACGCTAGGTTAAAGGAGATTCTATACTATCTTAACCAATGTATTATTGAGGGCGTATCAAAATCCTTGTGGAGTGAAGTAAAGAACGATGTGAAGATTACAATTGATGGTCTGTTTGATGGTTATGTGGAGCCATTTACTTCTCGCATACATAGACTCACGCCAAAACATAAGGAGTCAGCATTTGAAAAAGATATAATTATGGGGAGCGAGAAGAGTGGTGTTCAAACCTTCTTATCTGATAAGGATTTGTGGTATGTAGAACCGTCTATGCATGCTCTTAGCTTCGAGGATATCTGGACAGTTTTTGTTATGTTAAAGAACGAGATAGGCACTGGAAAGGTTCAGCATATCCATTTCGAGAAATTGATGCAGCAGTTGCACTATGATTTCAAAGGCGAGAAGAAGGACAACGTGTATCGTAAGCGGGTTATTGAGAAGTATCTACGGGAGTACCGTGAGAACGAGAAGCCGGATACAACGCATGTTTCTTTTGAGGCTAAAGTCGATGAAGATATGAAGACTGCGTATGTGTCGTTTCAGTTTTCTGCTGTAGGTGAGGCGTTAATTACCTTCTGTGTAGAGGCAGAAAAGATAGATATGATGCATGCTCGGGCAAATGTGCTGCTGTTTGATTTCTTCGGGTTACGTAAGGATGCGTATGATAGATTCCATAACGAAGAAGTGTATCTGGAGCATATGAATAGTTCGGCTGATGATAAACGAATTATTCTTGATTATATAAAGGGAGATACGGTTGTAGATGTCGGAGCCGGTGGTGGTGTCATGCTAGACATGATTGAAGAAGAGACCGAGGATAAACGAATCTACGGTATCGATATTTCCGAAAACGTGATTGATACGTTGAAAAAGAAGAAGCAGAACGAGGGTCGTTCTTGGGACGTCATTAAAGGGGATGCAATCAACTTAAGCAGCTCGTTTGATAAAGAATCGGTTGATACGATTGTATATTCTTCTATCCTTCATGAGCTGTTCTCTTATATCGAGTATGAAGGTAAGAAATTCAATCATGAAGTAATTAAAAAGGGTCTGCAAAGTGCTTATGAGGTGTTAAAGCCAGGAGGTCGTATTATCATTCGTGATGGCATCATGACCGAAGATAAAACGTTAATGCGTGTGATTCGTTTTAAAGATGCGGGCGGAATGAAGTTCTTAGAGCAGTATGTCCATGAATTTAAGGGGCGTATAATCCAGTATGAGGTACTTGCAGACAATACAGTCAAAATGCCTGTTAACGATGCGATGGAGTTCTTATATACGTATACCTGGGGCGAGGATTCCTTCGTTCATGAGGTGCAGGAGCAGTTTGGAATCTTTACACCAAACGACTATAAGGATTTCGTAAAGGGTATCTTTGGAGATCAAGTAAACAT
>NZ_JBFUIN010000362.1:0-3191 GCF_056401855.1 Bacillus sp. P4_D3 | reverse complement strand
GTTATAGGCTGATTAGGAGGTTTCGTAATTTGCGACGGACATTATATCGACTTATGATCGAACTTACAAATGGTCGTTTTACTTCTTATATATTACGTAAATTTGCACAATCTCGTTTGAGCTCTATCATTATTCCATCGTATGCGAAAGTTTTTCAAATTAATCAAGATGAGATGGAAAAGGGTTTGAAGGAATATCGAACATTGCATGATTTATTTACACGTAGGCTAAAAGAAGGAAAGCGTAGTATTGATACTGATGCATCGAGTATCGTTAGTCCTGTTGATGGTGTTTTTGCTGATCAAGGTCCTATTGAGGATACAAAAACATTCGATATAAAAGGAAAGCGTTATTCAATTGTGGATATGCTAGGTAATGAAGAGCGTGCAAAGCGATATGCAGGCGGTACATATATGGTAATTTATTTGAGTCCAAGTCATTATCATCGTATTCATAGTCCGCTCTCTGGCTCTGTGACTGAAAGATTCGTACTCGGCAGAAAATCATATCCGGTAAATGCAGCGGGTATGGAGTATGGGAAAGAACCATTGTCAAAAAATTATCGCTCTGTTACAGAAGTAAATAGTGAAGGCGAACGTATGGCACTTGTAAAAGTAGGTGCTATGTTTGTTAATAGTATTGAGCTCCTTCATGAAAGAAGTACTGTTCAAAAAGGTGAAGAGATGGCATACTTTACATTTGGCTCAACAGTTGTTTTATTATTTGAAAAAGATATGATTGAAGCAGTGCAGGAATTGACAAGTGGGCAAGAGCTACGTCTTGGTGAAAAAATTGCAACCCGAGTATCACATAAGTAAAGAAAAGATTTTATAATATACTTATGAAGCTCTAATTAAGAAATGTGGACAAAGATGCTTAATGAAGAAATCCCCTAGATGGGAGTACTTGTTTATTCGAGAGCCATCGCAGGATGGCTCTTTTTACAGGTCAATCAGCAATCTATATGTACTCAAGAAGATTTGACGAGCTTGTCCTCTAATGAGCGTCTAATAATTTCTTGTTTTATAAGTAAAATGAAGTCGGGATTTAATTTTAGTTCTTTTGCTTTATAATAAGACTCAGTGAGTAAATCAGTAGATAACTGTTCCATATGTTTTGTTTTCAAGGGGAGCCACCTCCTAATAATATAAGGATTGATTCGTTGTTGCATTTAATGTACCAAAAAAATATGACAGTCACAAATAAGAGGTTATCCACATACCTCAGTGGATAAAGTGTGCATAGAGTGTTAGTAAATTCCGAATTAACTGAAAAGTTAATGTGGAAAGTGTGTACAAGTTTATCCACAGGTTATCTATCGAAAAATGTTGTCGAAAAATTTTATGAAAAATCCTCAAAGAGGTGAAAGAAATTGAAGTTATTTTTACCAAATGAATATGTGAAAAATGTATATCATGTTCAACCGGAAGATTTGAAAAAACGTGGAATTAAAGGAGTTATTACCGATTTAGATAACACTTTAATTGAATGGGATCGTCCGAACGCAACACCACAGCTTGAAGAGTGGTTTTTGAAAATGAAAGAAAATGATATTCAAGTAACGGTTGTTTCAAATAATAACGAGCAACGCGTTAAAGAATTCGCTGATCCATTAGGTATTCCGTTTATTCATAGTGCGCGCAAACCGTTTGTCCGCGCATTTAAGCGTGCGATACACGAGATGCACCTGCAGCCAGATGAAGTTGTAGTAATTGGAGATCAGTTACTAACGGATGTGCTCGGTGGGAATCGTGTGGGACTTCATACAATTTTAGTTGTACCGGTAGCGCAAACGGACGGATTGGTGACACGTTTTAATCGGAAAATTGAACGAAGAATTATGAGAAACATGAAGAAAAAAGGCTTAATTAACTGGGAGGAATAAAGTTTGACTGAAACAATTAAATGTATTGGTTGCGGTGTAGAAATTCAAACAGAAAATAAAAATGAAGTAGGATACGCTCCTGTATCATCTTTAGAAAAAGAACAAGTAATTTGCCAACGTTGTTTTCGTTTGAAACATTATAACGAAATTCAAGATGTATCTTTAACAGATGATGATTTCCTTCGTATTTTGAACGGAATTGGACAATCAGACGCACTAGTGGTTAAAATCGTAGATATTTTCGATTTCAATGGTAGCTGGTTACCGGGCTTACATCGTTTTGTAGGGAACAATAAAGTATTACTTGTAGGGAATAAGGCTGACTTAATTCCAAAGTCAGTTAAGCATGATAAAGTAAAACATTGGATGCGCTATAGTGCAAAGCAACTTGGTTTAAAACCAGAAGATGTCTTTTTGATTAGTGCAGCTAAAGGACAAGGAATCACTGAACTTGCTGATGCAATTGAGCATTACCGCGAAGGTAAAGATGTTTATGTTGTTGGATGTACGAATGTTGGTAAATCAACATTTATTAATCGTATGATTAAAGAGTTTAGTGATGAGACTGAGAATGTAATTACAACATCACATTTCCCAGGAACAACGCTTGATTTAATTGATATCCCATTAGACGAAACATCATCTTTATACGATACACCAGGTATTATTAATCATCATCAAATGGCGCATTATGTTGGGAAACAAAGCTTAAAGCTTATTACACCGACTACAGAGGTTAAGCCGATGGTATTCCAATTAAATGAAGAACAAACATTATTCTTTGGTGGATTAGCACGATTTGATTATGTAAGTGGAGGTCGTCGTGCATTTACTTGTCATTTCTCAAACCGTTTAACAATCCATCGTACAAAGCTTGAAAAGGCTGATGAATTGTACGAAAGACACGCTGGAGAAATGTTGAATCCACCGACACCAGAAGAATTAGAAAATATGCCAGATTTTGTGAAATATGAATTTAATATTCGTGAGCCAAAAACGGACGTTGTATTCTCTGGATTAGGCTGGGTTACTGTAAATGAATCAGGAGCGAAAATTGTTGCTCATGTACCAAAGGGAGTAAGTGTTTCATTACGTAAATCTTTAATTTAATATGGAGAGGGATTTATGAAACAATTATATGGTGTAATCGGAAATCCAATTGGACATTCATTATCACCCGTTATGCATAACGATGCATTTGAACACTTGAATATGGATGCCCATTATCATGCGTTTCTTGTAGAAGAAGAAGCGCTAGGGGAAGCAGTAAAAGGTTTGAAAGCATTAGGTATTTCAGGATTTAATG
>NZ_JBFUIN010000361.1:0-3193 GCF_056401855.1 Bacillus sp. P4_D3 | reverse complement strand
GTTAAATAATGAAATACACACTTAAAGATTTTATAAATATAAACGAGTTTAAGAATATAACAGAGCAATTTTATAATTTAACTAAAGTTCCATTCTGTCTCCTTGATAATAATCAAAATGTTATATTTTCCAAAGGTGACCCTTTTTTTCATAATCCAAAAATCCAATCGTCCCAAGAAATGCATATTCCGATCAGTATTGAGCAGGAGCATATAGCAACCTTTGTTATAGGAACAAGTAGTAATAAAGAGGTTATTGCGGATTCTCATATAACACATTTTAAATGCATTGCAAATCTAATTGAAGAGATGGCAACACAACAATTACACCTTAAAAAAATTCATGAAAAAGATTCACAAATGAATGCGATAACAAATCATGAGGAAAATTGTTTAGGCAGTATATTACAAAATATGCCGATTATGATTAATGCTATTGATGAAAAAGGAAATATTATTATGTGGAATCGGGAATGTGAATTAGTAACTGGATATAATGCAGATGAAATAATTAACAATCCAAAAGCGATGAAATTGCTACATCCTCATAGACCTAATCGTAACGATTTGTTGCAAAGTGGTCACGATTTTAGAGATTGGGAGATGGATATCACATGTAAAAATGGTGAGATAAAAACTATTATGTGGTCCAATATATTACATAGTATTCCAACTTTAGGATGGAGTTTCGGAGCAATTGGAATTGATATTACTAAGCGTAAGAGGATGGAAGAGAAACTTAAACAAACCTCGACTGAACTAGAATTAATTTTTAAAGCAATTCCTGATTTGTATTTTTTGTCAGAACTTGATGGGACCATTAAGGATTGTAAAGTTAATTCTGTATCCAAATTTTATGTTCCAATTGAAGAATTTATAGGGAAGAAATTCCAAGAGATATTACCAGTTCCTATCATAAAGCAATTTGAGAAGGCTATTAATCAAATAAAAACTTCATCCGCTCCTGTATTAATAGATTATTCTCTACAACTAGATGATGAAATTTATTATTTTGAAGCAAGACTGTTACCGCTTTTTGAGGATGAAATTATGATTATTGTACGTGATATTACAGAGCGTACAATAACGACGGAATTATTAAAGAAATCAGATACCCTTAATGCAGTAGGGCAATTGGCAGCTGGGGTCGCTCATAAAGTTCGTAACCCATTAACAGTGATTAAAGGCTTCATGCAATTATTGCAACAGGAAGTAGGGAAGGATAAAGACTATTTAAGCCTAATACTTTCTGAAATCAGTAGTATTGAAAAGGTTATTCAAGAATTTTTATCTATTGCAAAACCGAATGTTGCAGTATTTGAACCGAAAAACCTTTGTACTATATTAGATAATGTAGTCGACTTAATAAGTACACAAGCAATTATGAAAAATATTCGAATTGCATTGAACATGGATGTTGAAAACTTATTGATTGAGTGTTGCGAAATTCAATTAAAACAAGTTTTCTATAGTATTTTACAAAATTCTATTGAGGCTATACAAAATGGTCAAGAAATCATCATTAATGTGAAAAAACATAATAGTACCGAGGTTAAGGTTTGTATTTTAGATAAAGGAGTAGGTATTCCTTCAGAAAGAATTAAAAGACTAGGTGAACCTTTTTATAGTACAAAAGAAAAAGGGACGGGTGTTGGGCTTATGATGAGTTATCGAATTATTGAAAGCCATGGTGGGAAAATAAGTATAAAAAGCCAAGTTGGGAAAGGAACTACTGTTACTCTGTTTTTCCCAATTTATAACGGTGACTCAGTTGGTGATGTTAGTCCAAATAGCATGTAATCATAACTAGTAAATAAATCTCTGAAAATGAAAAATCAGACGATTATCTTGTAGAAATATAGGTGGTCTGAAGTGATTTGATCAGGCAAAGAAAAATGGATTTAATAGAGATAATGTAACTTGAATTTGAAGTACAACTCCTAGTTTCAGTAGACGTTATATTTTATGCATAGAAGTAAGAGGCTCTTTTCGAAAGTCACTTAAAAAGTTAGATTCATAATGTAACGGGAGATAAAAAATTAATTTAGGAAAAAGAAGGTTGCTCTAAATACCATTTAGGTTAAATCGCATGTATATCTTTAAAGTGAAAAGTTTCTTTTTCTCAGCTATAGAAAATGAAACTTTTTTACTTGAGTGATAACTTTTTATGATGTTTGTGAAAGGGTTTTGTTATATTTTTGAAAGGGAAATGTAATGTATATAAACTAATATGAACTTACGAATATTGATTTTATATCATTCGCCATTGATGAAGGAACAGAGGAGATTTAATGTATGAAAACAAGAATTGCAATTATAGAAGATGAAGATAATATACGGGAGATATGTAAACGGTACTTAGAAAGGGAAGGGTATGAGGTATACACTGCTGTGAACGGAGCAGAAGGATGGAATATATTTCAACAATTTCAACCAGATCTAATTATTTTAGATTTGATGATGCCAGAAAAAGATGGTTGGGAACTATGTGAGGAAATTCGCCAACATTCCAATGTACCTATTGTCATGTTAACCGCGAGAGGAGAAGAAAGGGAGCGGATTTTAGGATTAACAATGGGGGCGGATGATTATGTAACAAAACCCTTTTCGCCTCGTGAATTAGTATTAAGGGTACAAATTATACTAAGAAGAGGAAATCAAGTAACACTTCAAGGAATAGAGCCTGAATCAGGAATGATAGAGTTTCTAGATTTGAAAATTGATCCAACGAAAAGACGTGTATTTGTTTGTCAATATGAAATAGAGCTAACGGTGAAAGAGTTTGAGGTGCTTTATCTCATGGCAAAACATCCTAAACAGGTGTTTTCACGGTCTCAACTTCTTGAACAAATTTGGGGATTTGAGTATGAAGGTTGCACAAATGCAGTAACTGTATTAATGAGTCGTTTACGTGAGAAATTGGAGAAACATACAACAAAGAATCGTTGGGTTCATACGGTTTGGGGCATCGGTTATTGTTTTGAACCAGATGGAGGAAACGATAAATGAAGTTACGATATCAACTGTTATTGATGAATCTATTAAGCACGGGTATCATGGTGATTTCCATATGGTACAGTGAAAGGCAAATGCTACTTAGACCAGAACAGACACGATTATTAATAGTAATAGTAATTGTAGCAATGATTATTTCTACGATTATTTACTGGTTAATGACACGCCCTATTATGAGA
>NZ_JBFUIN010000360.1:0-3213 GCF_056401855.1 Bacillus sp. P4_D3 | reverse complement strand
GCCCTATTCCACCACCAATTCCTAACGTCGTAATTCCATATTTCATATGCTCTCTTTGTGCTTGATAAAACAAACGTGTCACAAGCATAGCTCCAGATGCACCGTACGGATGACCGAGCGCAATTGCTCCACCATTTACATTTAATTTTTCAAAAGGAATTTGTAACTCCTTTGCACAAGCAACAACTTTTGAAGCAAATGCTTCATTTATTTCAAAACAATCAATGTCCTCTACTTTTAAATTCATTTCACTTAATAATTTATTCATTGCAAATATCGGACCAGTCCCTGGAAGATTCGGATCCACTCCAACTACAGCACTATGAACGAAACGAAGAACAGGCTTATATCCTAATTTCCGAGCTTGCCCCTCTTCCATTACAAGAACAGCACATGCTCCGTCGTTTACACCACACGAATTACCTGCTGTTACCGTTCCATTTTGTAAAAATACAGGTTTCGTTCTCTTAATCATTCTTTCATAATTCATTTCTCGCTTAATAGATTCATCTAATAATCCATTAAGTGATAATATTTCATCTTGTATATATCCATTTTCTAACGCTTGTAATGTCCGGTTATAACTAAGACAAGCGTACTCGTCTTGCATTTCCCTCGTTATGTTATAACGCTCCGCGACATATTCAGCCGCTACTCCCATATCAGGATCACCAATTGTTTCAGGTGAAAACCGCGCTCTCTTTTGAAAAGGTGACGTACTTGTACTCTCTACTCCCCCGGCGATATAACAATTACCTGCTCCCCCTTGAATGAGATGACACGCCGTACGTACTGCCTCCAATCCAGCACCACATTGCCGGTCAATCGTTACACCAGGAATATGATAACCGAGCCCTGCTTCTAAAGCAGATAATCTTGCAACGTTACCTCCTGGTCCAACGACATTTCCTAATATGACATCATCTATTTCTCTCTCAATTCCTTTACTTAGAAACGTAAGAAGCGGCGCTACTAATTGCTGAACTTCATAATCTTTTAACATCCCATTCTTCTTACCGATGGGTGTTCTTTTCGCCTCCACAATAACCGCTCTATTCATATATCTTCTCCTAGTTTTCAATCATATTTTTTGCTGCAACACGAGCAATCTTCCCGCTATTTGTATAAGGTATTTCATCAACAAAATGCCATTCTTTCGGTATTTTAAAAGAGGATAATCGTTGTAAGCAAAAACTCTTTAATTGTTGCTTCGTAGCACTTCCTTTTACGATAGCGACAGGCTTTTCACCCCAATAATTATCTTTCACACCAACTACAACAATTTCTTCAACAGCTGGATGCGTATATAACAAACTTTCTATCTCTTCTGGGTAAATATTGATTCCTCCAAATAAAATCATGTTCTTCTCTCTACCAACAATATATATAAAGCCTTCTTCATCTTGGTAACCCACATCCTGCACTGTCATCCAACCATCCTTGGACAATTGCGGGATTATAGCTCCATCCGATACATAGCCCATAAAAAACTGATCACTTTTTACATAAACAGTTCCTACCTCGCCTACCTGTACTTCTTCTCCTACTTCATTACATACTCGAACTTGTACATTATGACAGGGTTTCCCTACTGAATTCGGCTTTCTTTCACTCTCTTTATCGACCAATTCCGTTACAAAGCTTAGCTCCGATGCACCATAAAATTCATATCTTTTTGCATAAGGAAACATATTCTTCATCTTTTCTTTCGCTTCAGCTTCCCATTTCGCTCCTGACGAAATAATTTTCATTTCACCTTCAATTACTTTATTTTCTTTATACAAAGACTCAAGCATTGTAGGAACTGTATACATTACAGAAATATTCTCTACCTTTATACTAGATAGCACTTGAACTGGTACAAACTTTCTCATTATGTGTACCGTTTGCCCTAAAAACAATGCACTTATTGCCCCATATAAGAATAAAGAATGAACAAGCGTCCCAGCTATTAAAATAGAATCTGTATTTTTCATATGAAAATCATGTACATTACAATCAAAACTATGTACCCATGACTGTTGAGCACGTAAAAATGCTTTTGCTTTCCCAGTCGATCCTGATGTAAATCCCATATAAAAAGGAGCGTTTTGTACATTTTCTACAGGATTATATGCAGGAGGATAGTTCTCAATCATTTCTTTCCATTCTTCAATCTCAATAACCCTTCCTTCTTCGCACGATATATCACTAAGCCTATACTGCTCCGCCACAATAATATCCGGTTTACTAATCGATATTCTTTCTTTAAGTTCATCTCGTTTCCATTTTATATCTAACGGCACACAAACCCATCCAGCCATTGCGGAACCCGCAAATATTTGTAAAAACTCAGTACAATTTTCTAATACAATTGCTACTGTTTTATTCTTCGATTCTTTTTCATTCAACCAGTTTGCTACTTTACAAACTGACTCGAACCAATCTTTATATGTTAACACTCTATCATTTTCTTTAATCGCTATTTTATTCGGTTGTAAAGAGGCATACTTTTTGTATTCTTTTGTAATCCCCATATGTGACGTCCTTTCTTTACAAAATAATAAAGAGAAACACGCAAGTAACGTGTTTCTCCTTTTTCTTATCCTGCATTTGTAATTTTTTTATTCTTTAAAGCAGGCGTAATAATATGTTTCAATGAGCGATGTAATCTTGTCACAAGAATCGCTGCTATAGTCGCCTTTATGCAATCACCTGGTAAAAATACGACACTTACTTTCATCGTTTCCCATACGGAAATATCCATTACGAAAGCTTGGACAATGATACCAAATACATAAACTACGAAAATACCACCAATTATATTAATGCATAATACTTTTATAATAGAAACTTCACGTAAACGCTCAATTAAATATCCAATGACAAACGCTCCAACGATATAACCAAGTAAATATCCTGCACTTGGCCCAACAAATACACTTGGACCCCCTCGTCCACCAGCAAGTAATGGTGCTCCAACTCCAACTATAAGTAAGAAAATAAGCTGACTTAATGCACCGAGACGTGATCCTAACAGTCCACCAGCAAGCATAACACCAAGTGATTGTAATGTAATCGGAACTGGTGTAATAGCAAGAGCAATCGGAGGGATTAATCCTAGCACTCCCATAATAGAACTAAATAAAGCGACGAAAACTAAGTTTTTTGTATTCATGTTTGCTTCTCCTATTTGTAAACTTAAAATATTTTTTAGGTAACATATTATAGGAG
>NZ_JBFUIN010000359.1:0-3218 GCF_056401855.1 Bacillus sp. P4_D3 | reverse complement strand
GAGTAATCACTCTCCATACGTTCTTATATTAGGTGCAAAGTTATTTGGAGATAGGCCTTCTTTATCTCTTCAAAACCGTTTGGATGTGGCGCTAGAATATTTATAKTCTCACTCTGAGGTGAAAGTAATTGTTTCAGGTGGTCAAGGGGAAGATGAAGATATACCGGAAGCTCACAGTATGCGAAACTATTTAATGGTACATGGTATAGATGAGAACCGTATTTTAATTGAAGACCGCTCTACAAATACGTATGAAAATTTAAAGTTTAGTATGGATTTATATGATGTAAAGCATGCGGTAGTTGTAAGTAATACGTATCATTTATATCGAACGAAAATAATTGCAAAGCGTTTAGGGATAAAGATGGAAGCACTAGCTGCTGAAACACCGAGTCGTTCTAAGAAAAAAGCGTATGTGCGTGAATATGCTGCAATTATGAAAACGATATTGTTCGACCGTTAGAGCTCAAATGAGAGCTCTTTTTTTGTATAATAAAGCGTATCATTTGAAATGAATTCTATATTCCATCAAAATAAAGGAAACAACATGAAAGGAGTTGTGTCTGTGATTCAATTTAATCATGYGTCAAAAGCGTATGAAGATGGCACAAAAGCAGTGGATTCATTGCATTTAGAAATTAAAAAAGGAGAATTTTTTGTTCTCATTGGTCCGAGTGGTTGCGGGAAAACAACGACAATGAAGATGATTAATCGTTTAATTGAAACGACGGAAGGATCAATTTTAATCGATGGAAAAGATATTCAAGAATATAACATAAACGAACTGCGTTGGAATATAGGGTACGTGTTGCAGCAGATTGCGCTGTTTCCACATATGACAATTGCTGAAAATATTGCAGTTGTCCCTGAAATGAGAAAGTGGAGTAAGGAGAAAATAAAAACGCGTGTTGATGAACTGTTACATATGGTTGGATTAGAACCAGATGTATATCGTGATCGTATGCCAGATGAATTGTCGGGAGGACAGAAGCAGCGCGTTGGTGTCGTTAGGGCATTAGCTGCAAATCCGAAAATCGTTCTTATGGATGAACCATTTAGTGCGTTAGATCCATTAAGCAGGGAACAACTTCAGCAGGATATAGTGCAATTGCAAAAAAAAATTCAAAAAACGATAGTATTTGTAACGCATGATATGCAAGAGGCTTTATCACTTGGTGATCGCATTTGTGTAATGAAAGAAGGGAAAGTTGTTCAATTAGATACACCAGAAGGTATTATACATAATCCGAAAAATGAGTTTGTAGAGGAGTTCATTGGAAATCGTGGACGACCTTGGTATGAGGGGAAGAGTATAGAAGCGGTATTGCCGCTAGACAATCGTATACGAGTAGAAGGGAAGGCTCTATCTTTACATTCGACTTTACAAGAAGCGCTAGTCCGCTTACAAACTGAAGAGTCAGTGCCGGTTGAAGAAAATGGTCAATATGTTGGAGCGTTAACAAGTCGTCATATTGTCAATTACATTGTTGAACAAATGAAGGAGAGAGGCTAAACAGTGACTGATTTTATTCAAACGTTTCAAGAACGAAAAGTAGAATTGCTAAGTGCATTAAGTGAACATTTACAAATATCGCTTATTTCATTATTTTTTGCAGTAATTATTGCGGTGCCTCTTGGCATTCTATTAACGAGAAAAGAACGGATGGCTGAATTTATAATAGGGACTTCTGCTGTTATGCAGACTGTGCCATCACTTGCATTACTTGGACTTTTAATTCCATTAGTAGGAATCGGAAAACTTCCAGCCATTATCGCATTAGTTGTGTATGCACTATTACCTATTTTGCGAAATACTTATACAGGAATACGGGAATTAGATGAATCACTTATAGAAGCGGCGAGAGCTATGGGAATGAATAGCTGGAGAAGATTATGGAAGGTAGAGCTTCCTCTCGCATTGCCAATTATTATGGCTGGTATTCGGACAGCGATGGTATTAATTGTTGGAACGGCTACATTAGCTGCTTTAATAGGCGCTGGTGGACTCGGTAAGCTCATACTACTCGGTATCGATCGGAATGATCATGCGCTTATCATTTTAGGGGCCGTACCAGCTGCGTTACTCGCTTTATTCTTTGATATAGTACTTCGCATGCTTGAGAGGCCCAAACGCTCATATAAGCGCGTTATATTAACGATATGTATAGTTGTCGTAATGATCGCTTCGCCATTTCTTTGGAATACACAAAAGAAAGATATAGTTATCGCTGGAAAACTTGGATCTGAACCAGAAATTTTAATTCAAATGTACAAGCAACTTATTGAACAGGATACAGATTTACAAGTAGAATTAAAACCAGGCCTTGGGAAAACAGCATTTGTATTTGAAGCGTTAAAATCAGGTGAAGTAGATATATACCCAGAATTTTCAGGAACAGCTTTATCTACTTTCGTGAAAGAAGAACCGAAAAGTACAAATCGTGATGAAGTATATGAACAAGCGCGTATGGGAATGGAAAAGAAATATAATATGGTTATGTTAAAGCCAATGGAGTATAACAATACATACGCACTAGCTATGCCGAAAAAAATAGCAGATCAAAATAATATAAATACAATTTCTGATTTAGGAAATATTGCACAGGAAGCTAAGGTAGGATTTACATTAGAATTTGCTGATCGTGAAGATGGTTATAAAGGTATGCAAAAATTATATAACTATAAGTTTTTAAATGTTAAAACGATGGAACCGAAACTACGCTATAGCGCAATTCAATCGGGGGATGTTAACGTAATCGATGCATATTCAACAGATAGTGAACTTGAGCAATATGGACTTAAAGTGCTAAAAGATGATAAAGGACTATTCCCGCCTTATCAAGGAGCGCCATTATTAAGAAAAGAGACGTTACAGAAATATCCTGAGCTTGAAAAAACATTGAATAAATTATCTGGAAAGATTACAGATGAAGAAATGCGAAAAATGAATTACGAAGTAAATGTGAATGGGAAAAGTAGTGAAGAAGTAGCAAAACAATTTTTACAAAAAGAGAATTTACTTCGTTGATTTTACAAGAAATATACAACTTTATATGTTTGAAATAACCGTTCATTACAAAATGAACGGATTTTTTGTGCATACTTATACATTTTTTCAAAAAAGTATTCCATTTTTCTTCATTTTATTTTAGAATAAGTAATGTTTTCCTGAAAAAATATAAGAGAAACGTCTATTAGAGAAAAGGTGACTTTAATAG
>NZ_JBFUIN010000358.1:0-3221 GCF_056401855.1 Bacillus sp. P4_D3 | reverse complement strand
GGATTTATTTTAGCTAATGGTAATGATTTTCAAAGAAAGAGACATGTGGCAGGCATTGTAATTGGTATTTTGCAAGAGTATAGTGGCCGAGGTATTGGAACGAGTTTGTTTAAAGAAGTAGAGAAGTGGGCAAGATTACATGATGTATGGCGTTTAGAATTAACGGTAATGGCCCACAATACAAGAGCTCAGGCACTATATAGCAAAATTGGATTTGCACAAGAAGGTGTCAAAAAATCTGCTCTTATCATCGATGGAAAAGGTATCGATGAGTATGAAATGGCCAAATTATTAAAATAAGAGGTCGTTATATGAAAAAAAGATGGGCACTACTTGGTACCGTAGCAATGATACTGATCATTGGAGTAGCAGGAATAAATTATAAGATGTACAAGGAGCAAGAGGCGCGGGAAGTAAATGTAAACAATATATTCCCAAAAGCTAAAGAAACGATTGCTAATATGGATGGGGATATCGCAGTCATTAGTAATCCAAATTCGATGCTTGTACTTGTGAATAAAAATAGGCGTTTACCAGATGGGTATAGACCGCCAGATTTAGTTGTTCCGAAAGTACGTTACTCTAGTGAAGGTGATCAGGAGAAGAAAAAGATGAGGAAAGAGGCAGCGATGGCACTTGAGGAAATGATTCAGCAAGCTGATAAGGAACGGATTTTCCTTTTTGCAGTCTCTGGATTTAGATCTTTTGATCGACAAAAAGCATTAAATACAATGTATAAAAAACAAGATGGAGAAGCGAAAACAGCGATGTCTAGTGCGGTTCCTGGAACGAGTGAACACCAAACTGGACTAGCTATGGATATTACATCGCAATCTGCTAAGTTTCAGTTAGAAACTGTTTTTGGGGAGACGAAAGAAGGAAAGTGGCTTTCTGAAAATGCCCATAAGTTTGGTTTTGTCATTCGATATACGAAAGAGAAAGAAGGGATTACCGGCTATCGTTATGAACCGTGGCATGTACGGTATGTTGGGAAGCCGCAAGCTACATATTTATATGAAAACCAACTGACGCTTGAAGAAGTAACGCAGTAATGAATTGAGGGGAGAGGGCTAAGATGACGATGTTATATAAGAAAAAGGTACATGCATATATTACGAGAGAAAAAGAAGGGGTTATGCAACTACTCGTTTTTAAACATCGTGATATACGAGAGGCTGGTATCCAAGTGCCAGGTGGGACAGTAGATGAAGGGGAAACGTTAGAGGCAGCAATTTTACGCGAAGTACAAGAAGAGTCAGGACTACGCCATTTTTGTATCGAACGCTTCCTTTCTGATTACATTATTTATATGAAAGAAAAAAAGGAATATCAAAAACGTCATTTTTTCCACATTTCATTATTAACAGATGTGAAAGATACGTGGGAACATATAGTAAGTGCCGGTGAGGAAGACAAAGGTTTAGTATTTTGTTATGAGTGGATTGATATTAACAAATGTCCTGAATTAGCGGGTAAACAAGGCGAGTTTTTACATTTGTTAGAAGAGGTATATGTAAAATAATAAAAAGAGTCTGAGGCGATATTGAATTCGTTTCAGACTCTTTTTATTTCTCTGGAAATTAAAGGTTTTTAAACTGGTAAGTTGAAGTCCTTTAAAGGGATTGTAGTTGTTTATGCGAGGAGCGGAGAAAATGAAAAAGTAATAGATATACGTCGTATATAAAAGGAGAATGAAAATGGAAATTCAGTTCAATACATTATTGCAAAAAGAATTAACAATTCATGATATACAAACTGCAATGGAAGAAGGAAAATTAACGTCGAAAGAATTAGTCATGTATTATCTTCATAGAATCGCAAAATATGACCAAGATGGTCCGAAACTCAATTCTATTTTAGAAATCAATCCGGACGCTATCTTTATTGCAGAAGCGCTAGATCATGAAAGAAAGACAAAAGGTGTAAGAGGCCTATTACATGGTATACCTGTTTTACTTAAAGACAATATTGAAACGAATGACTCAATGCATACAAGTGCAGGTACGATTGCCCTGGAACAAAATATAAGTAGTGAAGATGCAGTTCTTGTTAAAAAGCTCCGAGAAGCAGGTGCAATTATACTAGGGAAAGCAAATATGACAGAGTTAGCAAATGGAATGTCTTTTGAAATGTGGGCTGGATATAGTGCTAGAGGCGGTCAAACGATAAATCCTTACGGCACAGGAAAGGATGATATGTTTGTTGGTGGATCGAGTACAGGGTCTGCCGTTGCAGTTGCTGCTAACTTTACAGTATTATCCGTTGGAACAGAGACAGATGCTTCTATTTTGAGCCCAGCTGTTCAAAACTCGGTTGTAGGTATTAAACCGACTGTTGGTTTAATTAGCCGTAGAGGAATTATTCCGTTCACATATTCTCAAGATACAGCCGGTCCGTTTGCTAGAACGGTAACAGATGCTGCTATTTTACTAGGGAGTCTAACTGGGGTGGATGAGAAGGATGTAGCTACTCATAAAAGTGAAGGAATGGCATATCAAGATTATACACCTTACCTCGATGCTAACGGTTTAAAGGGGGCAAAGATTGGTGTATTTAGCAATGCGTCAAAAGATTATTATGAATCTGGAGAATACGATGAAAAATTGTTTAAGGAAACGATTCAAGTTTTACGTAGTAAGGGAGCGACAATAGTAGAAGATATTGATATTCCATCTTTTCATAGAGAATGGAGCTGGGGAGTTCCGCTTTATGAATTGAAGCATAGCTTAGATAACTATCTTTCTAAATTACCTTCTACCACTCCAGTACATTCTATGTTGGAATTAATAGAGTTTAATGAAAATATAGCAGAAAGAGCTTTGAAATATGGACAAACTAAGTTAGAGAGAAGAACAGATTTTCCTAATACGTTAAGAAATCCAGAATATTTAAACGCAAGATTAGAAGATATATTTTTTTCGCAAAAACAAGGTATTGATTTTGCGTTGGAAAAATATAACCTGGATGCGATACTGTTCCCTTCTTATATAGGATCTACTATATGTGCGAAAGCAGGTTATCCGTCTATAGCAATGCCTGCGGGATATATGGATAATGGGAGGCCTTTTGGAATTACTCTTGCAAGTGCTGCTTTTAGTGAAGGGGCATTAATTAAACTAGCATATGCTTTTGAACAAGCGACAAAACATAGGAAGATTCCCAACTTGTCATGAATAGAATAAACAAAGAGGACAGGAATTCCTGTCCTTCTTGTTTTATTG
>NZ_JBFUIN010000357.1:0-3266 GCF_056401855.1 Bacillus sp. P4_D3 | reverse complement strand
CAAATATATAAGTGCAAATGGCGTCACTAACATCGTTTCCATCGTAAGCCCAATTGTTGCGTCGTAATTTAATAATTTTTTCGTTAATCCATATAATCCAAATGAAAAAGCAAGTGAAAGAGAAACCCATGGAATTGATCCGAAACGTATCGTTAAAATAACAACGCCTAATCCAGCTAAACCAACCGCAACATATTGCCAAAAATTAAGCTTCTCTTTTAAAACAACTGTACCAAGTAAAATACTTATAAGTGGATTAATATAATACCCAAGACTTGCTTCGATTACATGGTTATGATTTACGGCCCATATGTATACAAACCAGTTTCCACTAATAAGTACCGAAGCAATTGTTAATGACATTAATAATTTAGGTCGTTTAAAAAGGGCCACTAACTCCCCACCAAACTGACGAAACCTCTTCGTTACTCCTAAAACTAACAACATAAAAACAAATGCCCAAACGATGCGATGCGCTAATATTTCATCCGCCGGTACTTCCTCCACCCATTTCCAATAAATCGGAAGAACTCCCCACATCGTATACGCACCCGCCGCATATATAATCCCCTGCTTTTGCTCTGCTATTTGACTCCCCATCTTCCCTGTTCTCCTCTTCTCTTTTTTTCTTCATTATAAGGTCTCACATACTTACTTTACCAATATTCAATCTGCATTTCTTTCGACATTCCTCTTGTAAATCCGTTATATGTATAAAAACACTCCTACTGTTATAATAACGAGCGCCGGAATACCGAAGACAAATTTACTTTTATGTGTCTTATGATGAAACATATACATACCAATCCAAGCTCCAACCGCTCCTCCAGCTGCAGCTGATAAAAACAACGTACTTTCTGGCGTTCTCCACTGCTTTTTCTTTGCTTTTCGCTTATCAAGCCCCATCATACTAAATGCTATAACGTTGATAATAATAAAATAAATCCATTTCATCTCTTTCTCTCCCTTAAAAAATTCGCTTTATGTTAACACGAAAACAAGGTGCGCACAAATAAAAATGGCTATAGGAAAAAAATAAAACTTTTTAACCTACAGCCATCATTGTAATRCCTTATACTCTATTTCTAATCTTACTATGTTTTTTCGCGTATATAAAATAGATAAAAATACCTACAATAACCCAAATTGCAAAACTGATTAAAGTGGTTTTAGAAAGATTTAATGCTAAATATAAACAACTTACTATCGCAAGTATAGGTAAGAATGGAACTAACGGAGCACGGAACGGTCTTTTCAAATTAGGATGTGTCTTCCTTAATACAATTACAGCTATAGATACAAATATGAAAGCTGTTATCGTTCCCACATTCACTAAATTTGCCAACAAATTCAAGTCCAATAAACCTGCTAATACAGCCGCAAGAATACCCGTAATCCATGTATTAAAAAATGGTGTTTGATAACGTTTATGAACACTCGAAAATCTTTTTGGTAACAATCCATCTCGGCTCATCGAGTATGATACTCGAACAAATGCGAACATAGCAACTAACAGAACTGTTGTTAAACCAGCTATCGCTCCAACTGATAATAGACCAGCAATTCTATCCTCTCCTACAATACGCAGTGCATATGCTACTGGATCAGCTACATTCAGATCCGTAAATGGAACCATTCCAGTTAACACGAATGAAACACCAACATAAAGAATTGTACAAATGCATAAAGAGACAAGTAATCCAATTGGAACGTTACGTTGTGGGCGTTTCACTTCCTCTGCTGCTGTTGCAACTGCATCGAAACCTAAAAAGGCAAAAAATACAGTAGCAGCTCCTCCAATAACACCATGGTATCCAAAAGGAAGAAACGGCTGCCAATTCTCTGGCTTTACATAGTTTGCTCCTACAATAATAAATACTAAAATAACAGCCAGTTTGATAATAACCATTATATTATTTATACGTGCACTTTCTTTCACACCACGACTTAGTAAAAATGTAACAACTAAAATAATAATAACCGCTGGCAAGTCGATAATCCCGCCATTCCCCATCCCTGGTGCAGAAGCAACGATTGCCGGAATATGAATATTAAACCCTAATAGTAATGACTGAAAATAGGCTGACCATCCCGCCGCCACCGCAGAAGTAGCTAATAAGTACTCTAACATAACACACCAGCCAACTATAAAAGCAAAAATCTCACCTAATGTCATATACGTATACGAATACACACTTCCTGAGACCGGGACTGTAGATGCAAATTCAGCATAACAAAAAGCTACACAAGCACATACAATTGCAGCTAACATGAAAGATAATACAATTGCTGGACCAGCATGTTTCGCTGCTACAATACCTGTTAATACGAAAATGCCTGTACCAATAATTGCTCCAATTCCTAAAAGCGTTAAATCAATTGCTCCTAAAGTTTGCTGTAACACGTTTTTCTTTTCTTCATTCATTGCTTTCTTTATAAATAAACTCATTCGTAGAAACCTCTTTTTCAAAATTATCCCTTACTCATTACAATCTTTATTACTGTTGCTATTACACATTAATAATATTCATACTTTACTTTCACTCCCTATATAAACTCCACAAATTACATGCCTAAAAATCAGAAAAATCAATCTTCTAAAAATACGCTTGTTAACAAGCATGTTTTTAGAAGATTGATTGAATTTATCACACGATTAATTATATTGTCAACAATATAATTAATTCACCCACATCGAATAATTATAAATAAAATAGTATTCCAAAATATACGATACCACTTGAAAACACTGTTAATTCCCATTTCAATACATTTTATATTATTTCGGAATTCATTTTTATACATCAGACTCAATGAAATCCCCATATACAAACAAGATAAAACCAGTCGATTCGTTATATAGAAATAATTATTCATCTTATCTTGTTAGACCGATTAACTTCCCTACAAATTGCAAACAGTATTTTCACCTAAGACAATAAAAAAAGCGCAGATGTTCATCTGCGCTTTATTCTTCCGCTTCAATTTCTGTACTATTATTATCGATATGTTCCTTTTGAGCTTCTTCTTGCAGCTCTGCTGAAATCATCGCATGATAAATTTCTGGATATAATCCAAATATTTGATATACACTTCCTAAAAACGGCATCGGAATCCCTCATTTCTAAAGTTGTATTGCCATTCTTAAGGATTCCCTTTTCACTCATTATACATTCGTTTTTGGCACTTCTTCTTCATCGGGAACATGTAATACATTTTGCCATTTTTTATAAGGCGCACTATTTGGATCCACATACCCTTTCGCA
>NZ_JBFUIN010000356.1:0-3269 GCF_056401855.1 Bacillus sp. P4_D3 | reverse complement strand
TTTCTAAACTTCCTACTCATTTAAAAGAAAATTACTCCTTAACAGATGAAAATAAAGCTGAAATATTAACGTTGTTTTCAAAAGAAATTGCGGATGTTTCAGAGCGCAGAGGTTATAAAGCATATGATGTGATTTCACTTTCAAATAGCACACCTAACCTTGACGAGTTATTAATTAATTTTCAAAAAGAACACCATCATACTGACGATGAAGTTCGCTTTATTGTCAGCGGTCATGGCATCTTCGCTATTGAAGGAAAAGATGGTCGATTCTTTGACGTTGAACTTGAGCCTGGTGATCTTATATCTGTACCTGAAAATGCAAGACACTATTTTACCTTACAAGATGATCGCCAAGTTGTAGCTATTCGTATTTTTGTTACAACAGAAGGTTGGGTTCCAATTTATTAAGGTAGCTAGTTGAATAAAAGGTTGGAACCCCTTTTCCAACCTTTTATTCACTCTACATATATACATCCTCCTATGGAACAGGCTTATTTCATAACATTGAAGTAAGCCTGATTTTTTATTTACTAAAATGATTTGTCCCTTTCGTTTGTTTAAATCAAATATCTCGAATCATAATTCCACTTTATCAAGTACATTTCGGAATACTTTTTGAACATTTATTGAACTTTTTTTGAATTTTTTCTGAAAATTCTGTTTTACGTATGATATACTACAACTAATAAGAAGGAAAAGAATATTGCAAACAGAGGGGGATAATCATGAGTTTACTTATCGCACTTATACTAGGAGTTATATGCGGAGCTATTCCTGTCATTTTAGGAGCTATTATGGAAGAATTAGAAGTTGGTGTTTTAGGTTTTGCTGCATCGTGTGTAAGCGCTTTATTTTTTGGTTTATATGGTGCTATTCCTGTTTCTATTCTGTGCGCATTTTATATACTACGCCATGCTCGCGCGAAACAGTTGGGTCCTAATCACATTGCACAAGTTATTCCATTCCCAATTGAAAGATGCCGTCGCGCTTCCAGCCTATAGATTATCCAACTTAAATATTATGCCTGCCTAAATAAATAAAAAGTCCTCAAATGAGGACTTTTTATTTATTTTCTTCTAGAAATTGAAACAATTCTTGCAAATGAAGTGCATCCTCGCTATAGCTAACGGATACATGACATGTCCCTTCAATCTCAGCATGCATATAAAGGGCAATTCCATCCCGATCATATTTCAATGCCAAATAAAACTCCATTTCCTCTAACATCTTTTTCGAGGTTCGGATAACATAATGCCCTTTCTCATCTCTTCCATATTCAAAATCTGGTCCAAAATCGTATTTTTGTTTAAAAGCTTCTTTTTGCTTATCATTAATCTGTACACAAGTTGCTCGCTGCACAGCATCAATCATTTCGTCAAACTTTTGGAGATCCATTTCATTTACCCCCTTATATACTTTTTGTATAATACTTGTGTTCCGCTATTCTCTTTTCCATCTAYGATTAGCTCTTCATACAATTCCTTCGCTAGGGTTAAACCCGGTACTGGTAATTGTAATTTTTCAGCTTCATCTAAAGCAATCTTCATATCTTTCATAAAATGCTTTACATAAAAGCCAGGTTCAAAATCTCCTTTTAACATTCGAGGAGCTAAATTACTTAATGACCAGCTACCTGCAGCTCCTGTCGAAATACTCTCTAATACTTTATCTGCATTAAGTCCCGCCTTTTTCGCATACGCTACCGCTTCACATACTCCTATCATGTTAGAAGCAATTGCAATTTGATTGCACATTTTTGTATGTTGTCCACTCCCAGCAGGGCCTTGCAACTGAATATTTGTTCCTAGTTTTTCAAATAGAGGTAAGCAAATATCATATATTCTGTTCTCTCCACCGACCATAATTGCTAGTCTAGCTTCTTTAGCTCCAACATCCCCTCCAGATACTGGTGCATCTAATGTATATATATTCTTGCTTTTCGCAACTTCATTAATACGTTTTGCCAATGTTGGTGTCGATGTTGTAAAGTCAATTGCTATCGTACCTTCATTTGCATGTTCTAAAATTCCATCTATCCCAAAGTACACTTCTTCTACATCATGAGGATAACCAACCATCGTCATAACAACATCAACTTGCTTTACTAACGCTTTCGGTGTATCACACCAAGTCGCACCCTCTTGCACTAAAGAATCCGCTTTTTCCTTCGTTCTATTATATACATATACTTTATAACCACTTTGCATTAAATGGTTAACCATACTTTTTCCCATCACACCAATACCAATAAAACCTATTGATAAATTTTTATTTTCCATCTTCTCATCCCCTTTGTTCTAATAAATCATTTACCATCTTCCGAAATTCCTTATTAAAATCATCATCCAAACCATTCTTCACATTTGAAAATAAAATAACAAACGTTCCTTTTTCTTTATTGAAATTATTAAACGTATTCCAACCAGATAGTACACCATGGTTATGGAAAAAATCAGGATATATGTAAAAGCTAAATGCATATTTTCTTTCTTGTGAAGGTGTAAACATCGCTTGTATACTTTGTTCAGAAAGAAGCTTGCCATTTATAATCGCTTCATCTAATTTCTTCATATCTCCTACTGTCGTATACATCTCACCAGAGCCATATAACCAGTCCATCCCTAATTTTTGCGCTGGTACAAGTTCTTGATCTTTCTTCACATAACCCTTCGTGAAGTTTTTATCTCCAGGCACCATATTTCCCATACCTGATTCATGCATCTCTGCCTTTGTAAATATATTTTCTTTTATATAATCTCCTAAAGGCTTTTTCGTTATATTTTCTATAATATAAGCGAGCACCATATAATTATAATCCGTATACTTCCAACCTGTTCCTGGTGGAAAATCTAACTTTTGACTTCCAATCCAATTTATTAAATTTATACGTGAAGCTACATTAACCTTTCCTTCCCCATTTTCCGGTAAACCAGATGTATGCGTTAATAAGTGATATAACGTGATGTTTTTATCTGCTGGAAATGAAGGAATGTATTTATTTACATTATCTTGGACATTTAACTTCCCTTGTTCTTGTAACTGTAGAATGGATGTAGCAACAACTGTTTTCGTAATAGAACCGATACGATATTTTGTTTGAGGTGTATTTTCTATTTTATTTTGAACATCAGCATATCCATATCCTTTATTCAATATAACATGCTCTTTATCTGTCACCAAAACTGTCCCATTAAATTGCTTTCCTACTAAATACTGATCTAACTTTTGAGATATACTAGCAGATCTAACTTTTGAGATATACTAGCA
>NZ_JBFUIN010000355.1:0-3283 GCF_056401855.1 Bacillus sp. P4_D3 | reverse complement strand
GTACATCAGCCTTGGCCTCTACAACGTTCCCACCAAAATCACTTACTAATGCCACATCACTTACTTTTGTTCCACAACCACTTACTACAGCTACACATAGCACCCCTACTAATATACCCTTTATTTTTCGGAACAATATACTCTCTCCTTTTCCCCAACATTATTTCTTATGTATTATTTCATTTTTATGTATGTTTTGTTACAATCATTTTACAATATATTTAGAAAATGTTACAAGTTATTTTTTACTCTATTTAAATTACTCTTTTCTTTTGTAAATGTCTATACATATTTATATAAATTTTTGAGTTTGATAAGATTGTAACTTTTATGTACCCTATCTCTATCCAGTATATACCATTCAACAGATGAAATACAAATGTAAAACCCTTTCATTTCACCTCTCTAGTCACCTGCATACTTCAAAAACCGTAATACCACTTTCTCATATGTGATCATTATTAAACAACTTAAACCGAGCTTTTATAGGTAAAAACAATCATTCACTTCAGCGTATATAGGTATTTGCCGTGCCACTACTCCGCTTTCGCACATACATTATGATGAATTCAACCCACCTTTAAGAAATGGAGGAGTTTTTATGTATCCCTACAATCCTTATGATCCATATAACCAAGATGGTTACCAACCTCAGTATGATTTACAAGCACAATACCAACAATATATAGATCAAGCAGAGCAAATTAATCCATATGATCAAAATCGACAATTTCAACTTCCAATCTCTTTTCCTGGCACTGGAAACCGTCAACTAGAACGACGAGTAAATGAGCTTGAACAAAGAGTACGTCAACTAGAAAACACAGTTGAGCGCCATACACGTAGATTAAACCGCTTAAATCAGCGTTTACGTACAGTAGAAAATAGACTAAACATTCCATTTTCAGCATTAGAAGACGGATTTTAATTTCGAAAATAACAAATATATAAGGAAGGGACTCCCCCTTCCTTATATAAATTGACGAAAGTTTTTTCCATCTCTATACTGATAAGAGTTAATGAAATGAAACAAGGTGATAAATATGGATTTTGAAATAAATTTTCTTTCCTTTTATGTAGTACAAGTAGAAGGAAAAGGTGAAGCAGTTGATAAACGCTATAAACATTTTCAAACATTAGACGCTGAAGAGTATGAAGATAGCTCTTTAAAAGAATTTTTGAATGGTGAATTATTAAAAATTTCAAAGCGAAAAGTAGAACGTCACGCAAAAACAGAACAAGCCCCAACAAAGATTGGTCGCTTTATTGTAGAAGAAGGGCATGAACTCGATTCAAACCCTCATTACAACTTATTTAATCGTATTCGCTTTGCAGAAACAAAAGAAAACTTCAAAGATATGAGCGAACCTCTCGTTTATACATATCTTGACACAAGCGCTGTACGTGGTGGTGTATTTTTAATCGCTCAAGCAAAACTACGTAAATACTTTGATGATCCATTCGTATTCGTAATGAAATGTGACTTCGAACCAAAGGTTGCTTCCATTTCTGATGAATCAACGCTTATTCGTAACGTTGAAATGGCCATCACAACAAAGAATATGAAATCTATCCAATACCCATACATGCCTGAGGAAGGTATGGTCGAAGTAGGCGAGCTAAAAATTCACCAAGCATCACACGCCCGCTACTTTGAAGACTTCTTAAAATTCGTCGAGTACGAACGCTCTATGCCTGAAATTATGAAAACACAAGTAATGGACATGGTATACGACCAAATTGAAGATGTATTTGAAGAAGGTACGGAAGAACGCGAACAATTCGACCAAGCAATGGAAGTGTGGGCTGCCAGTCCGAAACGCGAAATTATGGAACAATTTTCAACCGAAGAAGTAATGGAAGCTACTGCTCAAATCGTCGAGCACGCTCCTGAAGTGGAATTAAAACTAAAAGCAGATCATATCTCTGTGAAGGCTCTACTTGCTGATTTCGGAGACCTAATACATATTGCAAAGGTAAACGACCGATATGTATTAATGATTGAAGCAGACACACTTACGTTCGAAAAAGGATTCTCTCCAATTGAGTTTTTGAAGCCGGATGAATTGCAAGATGTGATTGAGCGGATTGAGAATAAGCAGCAGTATAGTTATGGCTCAGGAGAAATCGAATAGAATAATGTAAAAAGGCAACTAAAATAACAATTATGTGTCTACACGCGTGACCATACAGTACTTAAATTTTCGGTTCTATCACTGAATAAATGCTTCCATATAACTATTTTTTACTGAGCGCTATTCACAAGCGCTCTTTTATTTTGGTCACATTTCCGTGTCTATTTGGTGGTCACTAAAAGTATATGGGTACTAAAACTTTCTACTATTTGAGTTTTTGAARTCGGATGAGCTGCAGGACGTGATTGAGCGGACTGAGAAGAAGCAGGGATACTAATATGTTTGTGTGATTTACAGAAACAAGCTATCATTTTATAGATTTAATTTTACCATTCACTACTTTACTCCCCTCTAAACCCATATACATAAGATGCTATATCTATTTGGGAGGTGTAGGGGTTGTTCTTAAATCAAAATCCACAGCTTGCTTCTTATGAAATAGGAGATTGGTCATATGGTGACCTTAATGTTCGTACTTGGGGGGAAGGAGCTTCGCTTAAATTAGGTAAGTTCTGTTCCATAGCCGACCATGTAACAGTCTTTTTAGGTGGCGAACACAGAACAGATTGGATTAGTACCTATCCATTTAATGTGATAGTTCCCGAGGGTGCGGGGTTTAGCGGTCATCCGAAAACTAAGGGAGATGTAATCATTGGTCATGACGTTTGGATAGGCAGTGGCGCTATGATTATGTCTGGAGTCAAAGTCGGAAACGGAGCTGTTATTGGCGCAAGAAGCGTTGTAACACGAGATATCCCGCCGTATGGAATAGTAGCAGGTAATCCAGCAAAGTTGGTTCGGTATCGTTTTTCACCAGAAGTGATTGAAGAACTTCAACAAATTTCTTGGTGGGACTGGGATATATCTACTATCACGGCGTCTTTACATTTTCTTCTTTCAGATAATGTAAGTGAGTTTATTCGAGAATATAAAGAATGATCAACTCACTTAAAAAGTAAATACTAAAAAACTCCTATATCTATAAATGGAATAGGAGTTTTTACATTGCTCACTAATAAATTCTCCTCATAACAAGTACTAGCCTTAGCCACCTTAATACATTTACGTTACCTTTCCCTCTTCCTGCACCTTCTCCATCTCAGCCAAATACCTAAGCTGCCTTTCCGCCTTTCTCACCGCCGTAGGAA
>NZ_JBFUIN010000354.1:0-3290 GCF_056401855.1 Bacillus sp. P4_D3 | reverse complement strand
GTATAAAGAAGTGTTTATGAATTCTTCTATACATCAATTTGCAGAATGTTTATTAGCATATTTAAAAATGATTGATAAGGCAGTAGAGATAAATGGTGAGGATGCCTTTATCGATAATAATATACCAGAGTGTACAATAATTTGGTTGAAGGAAGAATTGAAAAAAATTGATGATAAGTGTATGGAAAAGGATTCTTTTTGGTTTATTGAAATTGAGAGCTTATATGAATAATTGGAAGTGAAAAAGGGGGATATTCCGGTATTTTTATAGTTAGTAAAAAGTTATTTTAAAAGGAGTATGTTGGGTGAATCATAGACGCAAGAAAAAGAAACCGAAACAAATAAGAAAAGAAGCTGTTCAGATAAAACCGATAGTAGAAGAAGCAAAAACACTAAAGAAGAGTAGCAACAAGTTGGTTGATATTCTCCTTGGTATTCTTCTTTTCCCAATTCTTATATGGGCTGTCTTGGAAGGTTCTACAACACAAGTAAGCAAAGGAAAGACTTTCCTTATTATCGTTTTCTTTATCTTAATTGCAATAGTGTTATCTATGATAGGAAACAAATAAAGGGGGAGTTCAGATGTTTAAGAAGAAGGAGAAAAAAAACATTTATGTTAGACTTGTTAACACACAAGGGGAAATCATTCGAGAGTTTGATTGTACAGAAAAAGACTTGCGAAAAGTAAAAGAAAATGGTGCTGAAATTCGTTTGGTTGGAGATAACTCATATGAGATGGTAGCAACCGATGAACAACTAGAAAAACTAGTAAGAGTCGAAGCAGAAATCGAAGCAGAAATTAAGGCATGGGAAGACGCTTTAAATGAGAGTTTGGATGAACGCGAAGAAAGAGAAGCAAGACAGAAGGAATTGAAAGAAAAGAATAAATGGAGTACAAAGAAGAAAGTGATCGTATTTGGACTGATATTCTTTGTATTTATCGGATTACCTATTATCGAGGGGTATCAGAATAGTAAACTAGTTGAAGAAGGTACATCATTAAATGCAGAAATTGTAGGTAGGCATGTAGAAAAGGAATTCATGTTTACACACCCAACATTAGTAGTTGAGGTAGACGGTAAAAAGCATAATGTATGGGTAAGTGAAGAGACATATAACGGAGCAGAGTGGTTAGGTAGACTAAAAGTCATCAAAACAAAAGATGGTAAAGTTGAGAAAGACCCTAGATATGAGGGCGAAGACTTAATCACGAGTTATTAAGGGACTAGATAAGATTCCTATAGGGTAGAAGGAAATGGTTCACTAGTTGTTTTAAATAATGTAAGTGGAAAGGTTGAATTGGAGGAATTCGAACGTGGGTTGTTTATAGAGGTTTCGAATAGTTTAAATGAGTTAATTTCTAGTTTGAGGATACAAAAATAGTAAAGTGAAGAATGTTTATATGAATTATAGACCGGCTAGATGGGAGTGGAAAAGTGGAATGGTTTCAGTTTGGTTTTGAATTTCTAAATCACTCCAAAACCTTGAGGAGTATGTCGATATAGATTACAAGATAGATGGTGATTCAGTTCATTCAAAGTTTGGGACGAGCTTTGAATTCGGTTATTATGATGAAGATAATATTGAAATTTGTTTTTATGAGAATAATAAAAGGGATGTTGAACATATTTTAAATGATTTTTCTTATAGTGAACGAATTATTCCTAAAATAAAAAAGCTAATAAATGGAGATAGTTTAGCGAACGATATTAACTTTGCTATTGTTCTTTATGATTTTAAATATAATGAAGCGAAAAGCGAAGATATGTTTGATGGTTTAGAGGTTACATTTATTGGTTCTATACCATACAGGTAGTTTGTAGGGAGCTGCTAATTCATTTCATTAACACTTGGATAAAACTTATAAAGGAGGGGTACAAATACAAGCTTTGCCAAATTGTTTAGAAGAAGTTTTGGAAGAAGATATATATAAACGGGAAGATAAAGATAAGGTGAATGAAGTAATAAATAGGTTAGGTGTAGAAGTGTCTAATACATTTAGAGAGTTTTATTATCGATTTGCAGGACCATTTTGGGAAGAGTACGTTCCTTATGAATTACTTGATATTATAGATGAAGAGAATAATATAGAATATTACACAATGATTGCTCGAAAGGAACATGGATTTCCTAATAAGTATTTAGTTTTAACGGAAATGACAGCAAATGCTGCATTGGTACTTAATAGTGTAACTGATAAAGTTTACTCAGTAAATTTTGAAGGTGGAGATGAATTACTTTTAAGTGGAAAATTAAAGGAGAGTTGGCCAACATTTTATTCGTTTTTAAAAGAATATTTCAAATGTTAGGTGTTGATGGGAGTTAACAATAAGCAGGGACACCTTAGTAATAAGTGTGAGAGGAATGACGGATAAATGAKAGTGAACGATTCAGTTTTTGGAGAGATTGAATATAATTATGCTTGGGCTAAGTGTATGCCTATAACTTTTATAGGTAATGTAACTGAGATTGATTTGATGATAGATGGTGAAGAAGATGGGATGTTTGATGAAGGGCAGTATGTAGCGTATCAATCATTAATAAAAAATTGGGAAGAGGTACAAATGAGTTTACTACAGTCTATATTAGACTATTACAAACAAAGGCGATGTGAATTAGGATATGATGTTGGAGTGCGAGAAAATTATCCATTAGTTGAAACAACTGATCAAATACTAGAGATGATTAGTTTAGATGGTATTGTTGTTCCGTATGCAGATATTATGGGGGGAAGAGAGATTGGAATTACATTTAAGTGTACGTGGGATATAGAAAATGGTGTAGGAGTTCGTTTATTAAATGAAAAGGTAGTTGAAGTAGGGTATCAGGATATTACTTTTTAATTTAAATACGTCTCAACAAACGCCTGTATATCACTTTGAAAATAAAATAGCTGATTCACTGATGGGATTTATGATAAAGATCAATCGGGACAGTGAATATTTTGAAGATGAAAAAAGGAAAGGATAATCTCTTTTGGATACTCAAGAATATGTAAAGCGATTATATGATAGTCGTTTGCTGCAAAATGAAAATGAGATACGAGAGTTTAATGAGTCATGCATACGAGTAATCGAGTGTAATGATGTTTCTGTTATTCCAGATTTGTGTTTAGTTTTTGATGATGATACGGAACAGTTTGACGTTATGTTTAGTTTGATTCATGGGATAGAGAGCTTATATGAAAATAATATAGAAGAGGGATTGAAATATATTGCTACAGCTGCTCCGTCGATGATGAGTGGCGCTAAAGACTGGGTAGAGATTATACATTACAGAATACTCAATAA
>NZ_JBFUIN010000353.1:0-3305 GCF_056401855.1 Bacillus sp. P4_D3 | reverse complement strand
GTCAAATTATTAGAGGACAATGTCTACTTATAGACGAAATGATAGATTTATGAAAGAGAAAAGGGGGAAATTGTTGGCATGTACATGACGATAGGGAGAATTTTTGATTTGGCAGTTGGCAAATATCCGAATAAAGAGGCGTTAGTAGAACCAGAAAAAAATATTCGCTGGACATATAAACAGTGGGATGAGCAAATAAATAAAACGGCGCAAGCTCTATTGAAAGAAGGAGTAAGAAAGGGAGATTGTGTATCTGTTTACTTATATAACTGTCGTGAATTTGTAAACGTTTACTTAGCCTGTGCCAAAATTGGAGCGATCTTTAATCCAATTAATTTCCGCTTAAAAGCAAAAGAACTATCTTATATCCTCCAAGATGCAGCCTCGAAAGTAGTTGTCTTTGAAAAAGCAGTCGAATCAACAGTTACTATGATTGAACGAGATTTTCCAAATTCGTCTTTTTGGTATGTAGAAGACGATGCACCTTCTTATGCTAGTTCCTACCATGAAAAAGTAAATGAAGCATCAGCTGAAAAAGTAGATATTGTAGTCGATGAAATGGATTATTGCTCTATGCTTTATACGAGTGGTACGACGGGTCATCCGAAAGGCGTACTACATCGCCATCGTGATATGGCTGAGCATAGTATGATTTGTACGTATTTCATAAAATATAACAGGGATAGTGCCGGACTTGTGGTAGCGCCTTTATATCACTGCGGCGAGTTAAATGCTGGAATCATACCGCGCATTCAAGTTGGCGGAAAGAATGTTATTTTACATCATTTTGATACGGATAGAGTATTACATACCATTCAAGAAGAGAAGATTACGACGTTTTTTGCAGCACCAACGATGTGGAATATGTTACTGCAAAAAGATCTAGCCGAGTATGATTTAACTTCGATGAAGATCGGTGTATATGGCGGGGCTGCGATGGCTCCAGCGCTAGTGAAGGAATGTAAAGAGCGTCTTTATATTGATCTTGTCCAAATTTACGGAATGACAGAAATGGGACCGGTTGTTGCGTTTCTCGTAGAAGAGGATCAAATTACGAAAGCTGGTTCAGCAGGAACACCGTGCTTTAGCCATGAAATTCGAATCGTCAAACCGAACGAAGATGCACCAGCAGAGCCAGATGATATGTTGCCTCCTTATGAAGTAGGGGAAATTATTTTGCGCGGCCCGACTATGATGGCTGGATATCATAATCGAGAAGAAGCAAATGCAAAATCGATGTATAAAGGATGGTATCATTCTGGTGATTTAGGATACTTCGATAAAGACGGCTATTTATTCGTTGCAGATCGCGTTGATGATATGGTAATTAGCGGTGGTGTAAATATTTATCCTCGTGAAATTGAAGATTTCCTTCATAGTCACCCTGGTGTATTAGATGTTGCAGTACTTGGTGAGCCAGATGAACTATGGGGAGAGCGTGTCGTTGCGGTCGTTGTAAAGAAAGATGAAACGATTACAGAAGCTGATTTAGAAACATATTGTAAAGAAAGTGATGAATTAGCAGACTATAAACGTCCACGTCATTATTTATTTGTGGATGAACTTCCGCGTAATGCGAGTGGGAAATTACAAAAATTTGTGCTGAGAGAGTCGTTGAAAGGCGCGAAAAACTAGGCGCTAGATCAGTCATCTATACAAATAAGGCTATCTTTCTTAATAAAGAAAGGTAGCCTTATTATTGTGAAATTATTAAAGATGGGGAGATCACAGGATAAAAAATTTGTATGTACCTTCTATTTATAATTATTCCCTATTATTATAGTAGAATATATTTTTGTTTAATGATTTGATTTTAAAATCATATTACCTGTTTTAAATAGGTAGGGTTTTGAAGTGGATGAGAAATATTAAAATAGTAAATATAGGTGTGTAATTACGGAATATGTTCGTGCTTCAGTGCGAGTGGAATAAAGTTATTAGGAGAGAATGGTACTGGATAATATTCGAAAGAGAAAAATACTCAGTCATCAGATGACCTAATGACTAAATCGGTCATTAGGTATATTTTGGTAGCATGAATATAGTAACAAATTAATATATAAATGAACAGTCTTGTAATGTATTTTTATTAGTACTAATATTTATTGTTGGCTGCCAAAACAAGAGAACAATATGGTTAATGAATTGTGTTGTTTACTGCTTTGTTTTGCATGATTAAAGATAGTTTGATGCTGCAAATATTCTTTAGTTGTAACCTTTTTTAAGGTGGGAAAGATTCCACAACAGAAAAATGTGAGAATTAGAATTGGAGGCTTTATGAGTACATATTTAAAAAGAATATCTGTAATCTGTTTTATTTTTACTGTTATTATTGGACAAGTTTTTATTCCTATCATAGGGCATGCTCAAGAATTAAACACAACAGGATTTGTTGATCGTTTTACATTCAACAAAACGGAATTAAATTATGGAGAACGATCGGGAATAAGAGTAGATTTTAGTGATAAATCTGGAAATCAAATGAAGGCTGGAGACACAGTAACATTAACGCTACCGGCAGAATTAGCAGGATATAGTAAAACGATTGATTTACAGAATGATACAGGTGTTAGCTTTGGTACTTGCCAAGTAACATCAACGAATGTGGTATGTACATTTAATGATATGGTTGAGAAACTTCAAAATATTAGAGGTTATTTGTATTTTGAATTTAAAGCAACTAGTAATGTAGGAATGAATCAAACGATACCAGTTGATACAAATTTAGGCACAAGTTTAGCAACTCAAAGGGTAACAATTAAAGGGCCCACAGAATCGACGGGTCCATCATCATTTATCTACAAAACAGGTGAAATTTACCCAGACGCTCCCAATGAGGTGAAATGGGAGTTGAATGTAAACACTAGTAGTAACAAGGAACAGTTAGGTGCTGATATTGTTTTGACTGATACTTTACAATCAGGTCAAACGCTGAAGCAGGAAGGATTTATTATAATAGTCGGAAATACGGGTGTAACTCCGCAACAATTTATCGATCAAGGTTATGGTACGATTACGCTTAACGGTAACTCTTTTTCCCTTAGAGGTTATAAGGATCAGGTAAGTGGTAAGGGTATCAGTATTCGATATAGCTCGATTATAACTGATAGCGGAATGAATCAAGATGAGTTTTATAATGATTATACAATTGATTACCAGATTTTAAATCAGCCGCCAGTAACTGTTTCAAAGAATGCATGGGTTAAAAATATAAACGCAGGTGGCGGTGCACAAGGTGATTTACCACCTAAAGGTACGCTAAGAATTGTGAAGCACATTGAAGGAGATAATACAAAATTCATCCC
>NZ_JBFUIN010000352.1:0-3310 GCF_056401855.1 Bacillus sp. P4_D3 | reverse complement strand
GTGCTACACTACAGCATTATAATCCGTTGATTGATGAAGAAGTAAGGAAAGAATGGGATGTACCTGGAAACTGGAAGTTAACTGCGCAAATGCCATTTGGTAAACCAGTAGTTTCTGCAGGAGATAAAGAATATCAGCCATTAGAAGCTCGTGTGAAAATTTACAAATAAAATAAAAAAATAAAAGGTGAACAGAGATAAAATCTGTTCACCTTTTTATACGTGGTATGGTTTTTTGTACTGAATTATTTTCATTTGCTCTTTTAGTTCGTTTTTCTTTGTTTCAATGATTGTTACCTTTTTTAATGTTGTAAACGATAATAGGTGAGTAAGAGCATAGTAAAGTTCGATATTATTATTTATGTGATCGTCTATTATTTTTTCCACGAATGCAACTCCTCTTTTCATGTGATTATACATATTCTATCAATAAAACCCTAATAATTCCATATTTAGCAGGGAAACAAAATAGTCAATGGTGTTTTTGGAATGGGAATGCTCTCGAGTGGGGGGGGGGAATCTTACAAATCATCACTTTGTTTAAAATCATACATAGTATAGAGAATTCATTTTTTTAAAATATTATACTATTGATAAATAAAGTGTTTTTTGTCATGATAAGAGTGTGCCTCATGAAAAAGAACTTTCTAGAAAATAATATTGTGTTTTGTATTAGATTAATCGAATTTTTATGTTAGATAGAAAGTGTGAATTCTATATTAGGATAACGAATGAGATGTTAAATTTTCATGTGATACATAAGAAATTCGAAAAAATCGTTGCAAAAACACACAGTTTAATGGTAAAGTTCACATGAAGTTCACACGGAAGTCACCTCAATCGTTTAAAATGAACGACGTGTGAAAAATAAAACTCTTGCTAAAAAATGGAACTAGATGAATATTTTACTTTGATAATATTGTAAAGTACTAAGTTTATAGTTTTTCTCAAGAGGATAGTAGGGAAAGGAAGTAAAGACAACTTATGAAAAAAGTAATCGCAGGTTTAGCAGCAGCATCTGTAGTAGGCGTAGCAGTTCCAGGAATGGATTCTGCTCATGCACAAGTTTCAAATGATGCGCTAAAAGAAATTAATGGACAAACTCAAACACAAACTCAAACGACTGTAACTGAAACAAAAAAGGTAGAAACAACTTCTGAATTAAAATACACAGTAACAGCTGATGTATTAAATGTACGTTCAGGTGCTGGTACAGGACATAACGTTATTTCTAAAGTAAAAGCAGGTCAAGCACTTCAAGTAATTGGACAAGAAAACGGTTGGTTCAAAGTTAGTGTAAATGGTCAAACAGGTTATGTAAGTGGGGACTTCGTAACAACTGGTGGCAATAAAGGAACTACTGTTCAACAAGGAACAGGTACTTACACAGTAAACGTTTCTTCACTAAACATACGTACAGGCCCAAGTGCATCTCATACTGTTTTAGGTTCTGTAAACAAAGGGAAAACAGTTCAAGTTGTAGGTGAAGTTCAAGATTGGTTTAAAATTAACTTCAATGGTGGAACTGGATACGTAAGCAAAGACTTCGTAACAAAAGGTGGTTCTGCTGTATCTAACGAAACACAGCAACCAACTACAAACAACAATAACACTACTACTACAGTTCAAACTGGTGGTTCATATGTTGTTAATACAGGAGCTTTAAAAGTACGTACAGGTCCAGCTACATATAACCCTGTAATTGGTGGGGTAACAAACGGTTCAGTATTAAACGTTACTGGTGCTGAAAATGGTTGGTATAAAATTAACCATAACGGCCGCACAGGTTACGTAAGTGCAGACTTTGTGAAGTTTGTAAAAGGCGGAGTGAACAATGTAGTTACTGGTGGTAACCAAGGTACGAATCAAGTACAAAAACCAACAGCACCAACAGGTGGAGACACATCTTCAATCGCTGGATTCGCAAGATCTTTAAATGGTTCACCATACAGAACTGCTGGTACAACACCTGCTGGTTTTGACTGCAGTGGATTCATTCACTACGTATTAAATCAAACTGGTCATAACGGCGCTCGTCAAACAGTTGCTGGATACTGGAGCTCTAAAACAAAAACTAGCAATCCACAACCAGGTGATTTAGTATACTTCCAAAATACTTATAAATCAGGTCCTTCTCACATGGGCGTTTACTTAGGTAATGGACAGTTCATCAGTGCAGAAACTGACACAACTGGTGTACGCATTAGCTCTGTAAGCAACTCTTACTGGAGTAAGCACCTATTAGGTTACACAAAAGCATACTAAGAAAAAGTATTTTATATACTTTTCGTATAGAGAAAAGGCTTTCCAGGGAAACTTGGGAAGCCTTTTTCATAGTTGGATAAACTGTCAGTATAGTAGTATTTATCCCGTTATTTGCGGGATAATAATCAGCGGGGGAGGGACAACCTCCGCTGATTAAAGTTTCACTTTATGTCAATTTTCCATGCAAAAACTTAGCATATAAATCATGAAAATAGTTTGGACGGAATAAGTTTGCTGCATGACCTGCTAATGGAATTTCTTTATATAAAACGTTCGGAAGAATGGACTTCAAATCAAAGAGACAAGATTTATAGAGATGATCATGTTCTCCCATCACCCATAATATAGGATGGGGAAGTGCTTTTAATTTAGATTTCAAGTCGAATTCTAAGCGGTGTCGTAATGACTCAGCAATAATGGACGAGTGTAATTGTAATCCGAAACGGTAATAAATATTTCGTGAAATAACAGCGAACGGATTTGCCCTTAGTATTCCACTTGGAAAAATAGTACTAGCATACTGAGAAAGCCAAGATGAATATTCATCACCACGTTTTTCCCAAAAATTCTGAAAAACATTATATAAACGGGAAGGGTTATTATAATGTCCACCAATATGACAAATGCTCAATACTTTTTCTGGATGCATTTGTGCAAATGTCGTAGAGATATAACAGCCATAGCTTAGGGCACAAATATGAGCCTTTTTAATTCCCTCTTTTTCATACAAATTCAATAATTGATCTACGAGGCGCTGTATTGAAAAGTCGATAGCTTCTCCTTTATCGTCGCCGTGACCTAATAAGTCATAAGTTATAATGTTGTAGGATGCAGAAAATCGTTTATGCTCTTTTTTGAAGGCGCGGCGATTTCCAACTAATCCGTGAATAAAAATGATTGTTTCCTTTTCGGAATGTGTATTTGTTTGCAAAAAGGATACTCCTTTCAATAACTGGAGATTTATATAGTATTTTAAATTAGTTATCTATAATTCACATAGAATAATAATAAGTAACAGGTAATAATATCAGATATTTACACTTGTA
>NZ_JBFUIN010000351.1:0-3314 GCF_056401855.1 Bacillus sp. P4_D3 | reverse complement strand
TATTAATCCTTTGTAAAAACACCTCTATATTTTCATTATCTAATACTTTTATTCCATTTCTTTCTTCCGTTTCGTAATTATCTTCAGTGCTTACACCTAAATTTTTATATGCATTATCTAATTTATTATAATCTAAAAACCATAGTTCTTTATCTGTTACATACCATCTAAATTCACTATTATATATGACGGCTACTACAATGTTTTCTGCATAAAGTGGTTCTAATATCATAATATCCTCCTTTTATTATTACTTTTATAATCCTGCCATTCTTGGCGTTGTGGGGTCAACTATTTTCAGGACAGTTGCCCTTGGTTTAGTGGATATAAAGTATTGCATTTTCATTTATAAACACATCTAACGATTTAAGTATATCAAATTTAACAGTCAGTGAAGGATGTGAACCCCACAATGATTAGATTTTCATTTTTTCATATTTTCACTGGAATTTATGACAATCTCTTGAACTGTGCGAAATGTCACATCTGTATTTTACAACCTCTCTTATAGTAAGGGTATGTAAGAGAGACGTATTAAAGGAGTGAACACTATGAAGAAGAAACCTTCAGCACTAATGAGACGCTTAAAATATTTTTCACCAATAGATCGTTATAACGATAATCATACACAAGAAACATATGAAGATCGTGAATGGGAAAATGTGTACAGAAAACGTTGGCAGCATGATAAAGTTATTCGTTCTACACACGGTGTGAACTGTACTGGTTCGTGTAGCTGGAACATTTATGTGAAAGATGGAATTGTAACATGGGAAGGGCAAGAGCTTAACTATCCAACAACAGGTCCTGATATGCCTGATTTTGAACCACGAGGATGTCCGCGTGGAGCGAGCTTTTCTTGGTACATTTATAGTCCACTTCGTGTGAAATATCCATATGTACGTGGTGTGCTTTGGGAAATGTGGCAAGAAGAACTACAAAATAACGAGTCACCATTAGATGCTTGGAAAAGCATTGTGGAAAACCCTGAAAAGGCACGTAAGTATAAGCAGGCGCGTGGTAAAGGCGGATTCATCCGAGCGAATTGGGATGAAGTATTACAACTTGTTTCAGCTTCTTTACTTTATACAGTAATTAAATACGGTCCAGACCGCAATGTTGGTTTTTCACCAATTCCAGCTATGTCGATGTTAAGTCACGCTGCAGGTAGCCGTTTTATGCAACTTATGGGTGGGCCGATGCTTAGCTTTTATGATTGGTATGCTGATTTACCACCAGCTTCTCCGCAAATTTGGGGTGATCAAACAGATGTACCAGAAAGTAGTGACTGGTATAACTCTGGCTACATTATGACATGGGGTTCAAATGTACCAATGACGAGAACGCCAGATGCTCACTTCTTAGCAGAAGTTCGTTATAAAGGGACGAAAGTCGTTTCTGTAAGTCCTGACTTCGCTGAATCTACAAAGTTTGCAGATGATTGGATTAGTGTGAAGCAAGGTACAGACGGTGCCCTTGCGATGGCAATGGGGCACGTGATCTTACAAGAATTTTACGTAGATAATCAAGTGGAATACTTCACAAAGTATGCGAAGCAATATACTGATTTTCCTTTCTTTGTCACATTGAAACAAAAAGGAGACCAATTCATTGCTGATCGATTCTTAAATGCTTCTGATATTGGACGCGAAACAAAGTTAGGAGAATGGAAACCTGTTCTTTGGAACGAGAACACGAAAGATTTTGCAACACCTCAGGGAACTATGGGGTCACGTTGGGATAACGAAAAGAAATGGAACTTACGTTTAGAAGATGAACAAACAGGTRAAAAGATTGATCCACGTCTTTCTTTACTTGGAATGGAAGATGCTGTTGAAACTGTACAAATCCCGTACTTCTCGGATGATGGAAACAAAGTATTAGAACGTACAATTCCAGTGAAAAAAGTTATGACAGAAGAAGGCGAAGTGTTCGTTACAACTGTATACGATTTAACGTTAGCAAATTACGGTGTGAACCGAGGGCTTGGCGGGCAGGAACCGAAAGATTTCAATGATGATGTACCGTTTACACCTGCATGGCAAGAGAAGATGACTGGAGTAAAGCGAGAACTTATTATTCAAATTGCTCGTGAGTTCGCACAAAATGCAGTTGATACGAATGGTCGCTCGATGATTATTGTCGGAGCTGGTATTAACCATTGGTTTAATTCTGATACGATTTATCGCGCAGTTTTAAATCTTGTTCTTCTCGTCGGGGCACAAGGTGTCAACGGCGGTGGTTGGGCACATTATGTTGGTCAAGAAAAGCTGCGACCAGCAGAAGGGTGGCAAACAATCGCAATGGCAAAAGATTGGCAAGGGCCACCGAAATTACAAAACGGTACGTCATTCTTCTATTTCGTAACAGATCAATGGCGCTATGAAGATACACCTGTTGGACATTTAGCATCACCAATTGAGGGCAACTCACGTTATCAACATCACGGTGATTACAATGTATTAGCGGCACGACTTGGCTGGTTACCTTCGTATCCAACATTCGAGAAGAATGGAATTGAATTATATAAAGAAGCTGTTGCTGCTGGTGCAACAACGCAAGAAGAAATCGGAAAATACGTTGCACAAAAATTAAAAGAAAAAGAACTGAAATTTGCAATTGAAGATCCAGATAATAAAAACAACTTCCCGCGTAACTTATTCGTATGGCGTGCAAACTTAATTTCAAGTTCCGGTAAAGGTCACGAATATTTCTTAAAACATTTATTAGGTACAACAAACGGATTAATGAATGACGATAGTGATTCATTACGACCAGAAGAAATTAAGTGGCATGAAGATGCACCTGAAGGGAAGTTAGATTTACTCATTAATTTAGATTTCCGTATGGCTGGAACGGCGCTTTATTCTGATATCGTCTTACCTGCTTCAACTTGGTATGAAAAACATGATTTAAGTAGTACAGATATGCATCCATTTGTACATCCATTTAATCCAGCAATCGGTTCACCGTGGGAAGCACGCTCTGACTGGGATATTTTCACCGCTCTTTCTAAAGCTGTGTCGGATTTAGCGAAGAAAATTGATCTTGAGCCAATGAAAGAAGTTGTTGCAACACCACTTCTTCACGATACACCGCAAGAATTAGCGCAACCACTTGGCAAGATTAAAGATTGGAGCAAAGGTGAGTGTGAACCGATCCCAGGTAAAACAATGCCGCAAATTCATGTTGTCGAAAGGGATTACAAAACGATTTATGACAAGATGACAGCGCTTGGACCAAATACCGGAAAACAACCGATTGGTACGAAAGGGATTTCTTGGTCAGCAGAAAAAGAATATGAGCAATTAAAG
>NZ_JBFUIN010000350.1:0-3323 GCF_056401855.1 Bacillus sp. P4_D3 | reverse complement strand
ATTATTATTAAAAAATAAATATGAAACCTTCTTATAAAGAGAGGCGGAGGGACTGGCCCTACGATGCCTCGGCAGCGGACTCGATTTCAGAGTGCTGTGCCAAATCCAGCAAGCATGTGCTTGAAAGATGAGAAGAGTGTTTCTTATAGATGTATAAGACCTCTTCTCGTTGGAAGAGGTCTTTTGTTGTTCATTAGAAAAGGTTGAAAACTAGGGAGAGATGATACTTTGAAAGAAACGAGAGGAAATGGTTTAGCGTTATTACCACTTGGAATATTTTTGGCGCTATTTATTGGTTCTGGAATTATTACAGGTGATTTCTATAAATTACCGATACTTATAGCGATTTCAATTGCAGTAGGAATCGCATTAGCGATGAATCGTAAAGAAAGTTTTAATGTGAAAGTGGAACGATTTGCAAAAGGTGCAGGAAATCCAGATATTATGATTATGGTATTAATCTTTGTACTTGCAGGGGCGTTTTCTGAAACAGCAAAAGGAATGGGCGGAGTGGATTCAACTGTTAATTTAGCGTTATCTATTTTACCACAAGGATTTATCGTTGCTGGAATTTTTGTTATAGGGGCATTTATTTCATTAGCGATGGGAACCTCAATGGGAACTATTGCTGCATTAGCGCCAATTGCTGTAGGTATTAGTGGACAAACTGATATTTCAATTGCACTAACGATGGCTACTGTTGTGGGCGGAGCGATGTTTGGTGATAATTTATCATTTATTTCTGATACAACAATTGCAGCTGTAAGGTCGCAAGGAACAGAAATGAAAGATAAGTTTAAAACGAACTTTTTAATTGTATTGCCAGCTGCAATCATTACAATTGTACTATTAGTAATGGTTACTTTAGGAAGTGATACAGAAATTAAAGCTCAAACATTTGATTGGGTGAAGATATTACCATATGCAGGTGTACTTGTTACAGCATTACTTGGTTGGAATGTACTTATCGTATTGACAGGTGGAACTGTACTATCTGGTGTTATCGGTCTTATAGATGGAAGTTATACGTTAGAGAGTTTCTTTAAAAGTGTAACGACTGGAATGGGCAGTATGATGGAATTAGTATTACTTGCCATTTTAATCGGTGGTATGGTTGAGCTTATTCAGTATAATGGTGGTATTCAATATTTAATGAATCTTTTAACACGTAATATTCGTTCGAAAAAAGGAGCAGAGTTCGGCATTGCTGGTTTAGTGAGTATGACGAATATCTGTACAGCGAATAATACGATTTCAATTATCTTTACAGGTCCGCTTGCAAAAAACATTGCAGATCAATATGAAATTGATCCCCGTAAATCAGCGAGTGTATTAGATCTTTTCTCTTGCTGTATACAAGGGTTAATCCCATATGGTGCTCAAATGTTAACAGCGGCAGGGTTTGCTGCGTTATCTCCGATCGAATTGTTACCATATGCATTTTATCCAATTTTAGTTGGCGTATGTGGAATCATTTCTATATTAATTGGTTTCCCCAGGTTTTCTAAAGTGGCGGAAAAGAAAGAGTATCATAAAACAGCATAATTAAATATGAATTTTATTCGTAGCAACAAAAAGCCGTACAGAGAATATTCTCTGTACGGCTTTTTCTGTGCGATAAAAGAGTGAGTTATCCTATCTTTCCTTATATTTTTACAAAAGGCTGAATGGAACTCAGTCTTAAGTCTGAGTCGAAAACAGTTCTTAAGCTCGTTATGAAAAAATGAAAAAATAGTTAAGATAAGAGTATCAAATCGAAGGGAGGCAAGCACAAGATGAAACAATTTCTAGCGTTTATCGCGGCCGGTATTTTGGCTTTAATTGCTCTTGGTAGTCTTGCTGGTATTGTAGGATTCGCAATCGGAGCAGGAGTTGTGTACTGGAGCTATAAATCATTTGTGCGAGCTAAATCGTTTTTTGGAAAGTTAGCTTGGGGTATTGTTGGTTTAATCGGTTTGTCCATTGCACTTTCTCATTCTCCAGCATTAATCGGTATCGCAGCATTAGTAGTTTTATACTACGGATACCGTGAGTGGAAAAAAGGAAAAAATGTAGTTGTTGATTCTGCTCCAGAAAGTTCTAAACCATATAGCAACTTTGAAGATGAGTGGAACAAGTTAATGAAAAACTAATATAAAATAAATCAAATCAAATTATAAAGTAGAAGAGAGGAAGATTATAATGAAACAATCTTTATTCGGACGTGTACGCGATGCAATTTTAGCTGATTTTCATAATGTGTTAGATGAGAAAGAAAGAAAAAATCCAATTGCTATGTTAAACCAATATTTACGCGATAGTGAGCGTGAAATAACAAAAATTGAGAAGTTAATTCAGCGTCATAAAACATTAAAATCTAACTTCGCTCGTGAGCTTGAGCAAGCACGTTATTTCGTTAATAAAAGATCAAAGCAAGCTATCATCGCACAAGAAGCAGGTGAATTGCAATTGCATGAACGTGCATTAGAAGAAGTGGCGTATTATGAAGGGCAAGTAACTCGCTTAGAAGAAATGTATGCTGGTGTTGTAGAGCAAATTGATGAGTTAGAGCGTCGTCTTTCAGAAATGAAAAATAAATTAAAAGAAATGAACGCAAAGCGTATGGAATTAATGGCACGTGAAAATATGGCGCATGCAAACCGTCGTATGAATACTGCTATGCATAAAATGGATGAAAATAATCCGTTCTTACGATTCGAAGAAATTGAAGATCACATTCGTGACGTAGAGCTTCGTATAAATGAAGAGCATGAGCGTGATACATTTGATATGAAAATTGCAAAACTAGAGCGTGAAATGAAAGAGAAAAATGAAGTATCATTAACGAAAGAAGTAACAAAATAATTGTAGTATATAATAAAACAGGCTTATGATATAGTGATAGGAGAAAAGGTGTTGGAAAGCAATGCCTTTTCTTCTATGTATATGTGACAAAGAGGGGGGAGCTGAAATGAAGAAGCACTTTTCAAAAACACAATTTATGGGGATGCTCCTCATCATATTTGGATTCGGTCTTTTTCTTGATATGATACTTGGACATTTTGAACCAGGTGGTCTAATATTTGCATTTATTATGATTATGTTTGGAAGACATTATCGAAAGAAGAATCGTTATGTAAGAGGGAATGTATTTTTATTTGTCGGTGGTATTGTATTCTTATTCTTCTTATTTTCATCAGCAGCATTCGTACTTGTTGTGTTTGCTTGTTTAGCTTTAATTGGTTATCAGCTTATTCAACAAGGACATCAGCAAAAAGCAATGAAAGTTGAAATTAAAGAAAAGGGATATATAGATGAAGAAAAACAAATATATCGTACAGAAC
>NZ_JBFUIN010000349.1:0-3341 GCF_056401855.1 Bacillus sp. P4_D3 | reverse complement strand
ATTAGAATGGACTACAACTTTATATACTGGAAGAGCGACACCTTCTTCAACAATATATCCGAATTCTTTTTCTGTAGGAGCCCATAGATTTTGCTCACTTTCTCCTCCAACATACGCCATCGATTTTTGTTCTGCATCTTTTTCACTAATTTTTTTCGTAACTTCCTTCACACCTGTAACAGGCTGATAATCAGAAACTGCAAGTAATCCTTTTCCCTCACCGTTAAGAGTAACTGTAATTTGTTTTGAAAATACAGGAGCACCATTAACTACTTGTTGGAACCTAACATATGAAGCTACTGACGTTTCTGTTGTAGAAATATATTGTAAGTCTGAAAGGTCCGCCTTCAATCCATATTCCGTAGCATGTCCCTTTAAATATTCAATTGCTTTTTTCTGTGGTGAATAAGCTTCTAACTTTACTTGCTGTTGTTTTTCCAATGCCGAAACAGTAGAAATCGTCCCCATTACTAATGGCACAGTCATTGCCATTGCCACCATTTTTTTGTTTAACATAAAACCACTCCCCCTAATAAATTGAATCCTTTATCCTGTCCCATCAGACTATTACTGTCCACAAGTAGCGGGATAAAAATTGAATCTACGAGTAATTCTATACAAACAATTCTATTACCTTTACATTTTAGGTAAGTGAAATTTTCTCAATATTTATGTGTAAAACGAGAAAAATACTGTAGAAATATATTTCTTTTGTAAATTCCTTTACCTTATACTTTTAAATTAATGTGTAAAAAAATAGGTTATTTTTTTACCTAACGGTAGGTTGAAAATATTGTTAATGAATGATACGATTTATGTAACCTTTTTTAGGAGGATTTATTATGAGCAAAAGTGAAGAAACACTCTCTTCCATAGTGGCAGCAAGTTATCGACTATTTGCCGGTCACGGCATTGCCAAAACGACCTATACAATGATTGCTGAAGAAGTTGGTATTGCCAAGCCATCTATTTATTATTACTTTAAATCTAAAGATGCATTAATCGAAAGTATTTTCAATGAATTATGCGAAGCGATGCAGTTCTCCTCTTTCTTCCATACAGAAGAGTTTACGAAAGAGAATTTCATTGAGAAATGTATTGAAATTGGCTTTAAAATGATAGACGAACAACAGAAAGATCCTTATTTTAATCGTGTATTACAAGAATATGTATTACTATCTTCAAGAAACGATATGTACAAAGATCGATTACTAACTGTACAAACAGAATATTTAAACGGATTTGAATCACTGCTCACAAAAGCAAATGAACTTCAACTCATTCAAAATAAAAATCTAGTTTCAAAAGCTCATATGTTGGCATTAGTACTTGATAATATCGGAAACTTCATGATGTTTGATGTAAATATGAATTATAAACAAATATGGATTGAAGCTGTCCACAGCATATTCGAAAGAAGTGATTCATATGAAAACTAAAAAACGAATTATCGGCTTAGATTTTGCTAGAGCGTGGGCGATGTTTGGAATGTTACTAGTTAATTTCATGGTGATAACAGGGGCGGAAGGAAATGGGCCTCCTCTGTTAAAAACCTTTATGTCACTTTTTGAAGGTAGAGCTTCTGCCTTGTTTGTTATACTTGCTGGGATTGGCATAACTTTAATGACTAAATCATCTGTTGCTAGCCAAGAGAAAATAAAAATCAATACCAGCCGAATATTGATTTGGAAACGATCACTATTCTTATTTATTTTAGGGTTATTATTGTATGTAATGGAATGGACGGGTGATATTTTACACTACTACGGCGTTTACCTTTTCATCGCTGCATTACTAATTACTGTACGAAGAACTATACTAATATGGCTTTCTATCATTATTTTACTTGCTGCACAATATCTCCAACTTACTTTCAACGCCTTCGAAGGATGGGGAGGCACAATCCCATTTATAAACTATATAGACTTTTGGACCTTAAAAGGATTTCTTCGCAACTTACTTTTTAATGGCTATCACCCTATTTTTCCGTGGTTTTCTTTCTTCTTAATCGGTATGATAATTGGCAGGTTAGATCTTCATAATAGACAAATTAGGCATAGATTGCTCTTGCTCGGTTTAACAGTAACGTTAATTATAGAGCTATTATCCAAAGCGTTAACTCACCTTTTCATCCCATACATTGGTGAGGAAGCATCTACATTTTTATTTAATACAGGACCGATTTTACCAAATATATTATACGTCGCATCTGCTGCAGGATCCGCTATTGCTATATTAATAATTTGCCTCTACATTGCTGAAAAACATGAAAAGAATTGGTTTATTACATCCATTGTACAAACAGGCCAATTAACATTAACTCATTATGTAAGTCATGTATTTATCGGTATTTGGATATTGATTCTATTAAATAGGATGGAACATCAAACACTATTATTCGTTTTACTATTTGCTACTGGATTTTTCATTTTCAGTGTTTTATTTAGCGTGTTATGGAGAAAGAAATTTCCTAGAGGTCCTATCGAATGGATTATGAGAAAATTAGCCGGATAATCTCCTAGCATGAAAAAAGGAAGTTGGAATGATTCCAACTTCCTTTTTTCTTTAATTAGCCGCGTTTAATTTAATTCGGAGTTTTGTCTCCCCTAAAGAAAGTTCGTCGTCTTCATTCGTTAAGTGACCAAATGTAAATTGCTTGACGAGTAAGTTTTCTTCCAATAGATCTTTATGATTCGTTAACGTTTGCTGTAGTTCTTCTTCTGTATCAAGAATTACATCCACTCGTAAATTAACCGGTAAATTCAACTGCTTACGATATTCTTGAACTGCACGAATAAATTCACGTGCTACTCCTTCTTGTAACAATTCCTCAGTTACATTCGTATCTAACATAACCGTATATTGTCCGTTAGTCGTATTTGAGAATCCTGATTTCGCAACTTTCTCTACTAATACATCTTCAGCCGTGACAATTACTTTTTCCCCTACTGTTACTTCATATACTGCTTTTTCTGCTGATACAAAATTTTGTACTTCTTCTTGTGATAATTGTTTTAACCACCCGTTTACTGCATTCACATTTTTACCAAACTTCGGTCCCGCTGTTTTAAAATTCAGCTTTAATTGATATGATGTGTATTTCGATTCATCGAGTTCAACATGGAATGCTTTCACATTTAGCTCATCCATTACGATATCACGATAAGATTCCCAATCCATATCACTTTCGTTATGCTCAAGTAATACAAGCTCTGCTAACGGCTGTTTTACTTTTAATGAATGTTGATTACGATTACTTCGTCCAAGTTCAACAACTTGTAAAACAGCATCCATTTCTGCTTCTAACTGAGGCTGGATAAGTGATTCGTTTACAACTGGAT
>NZ_JBFUIN010000348.1:0-3360 GCF_056401855.1 Bacillus sp. P4_D3 | reverse complement strand
GTTGTAACGAATAAAATGGCTGCACTTTGGCATAAACGAGAAAGACAAATAAATGGTTACATTTCACAAACTGTAGGTTTGTTGTTCAAAAAAGTGAAAGCATGCAACATAGATACGGTTGTCGTAGGGTATAACACTGGTTGGAAACAAAAATCTGATATGGGAAAAAAGAATAACCAAAAATTTGTTCAAATCCCATTTCATAAACTGATTGCAGCAATTGAGAATAAATGTGTAAAAGAAGGCATCCGATTTTTAAAACAAGAAGAAAGCTATACTTCAAAAGCTAGTTTTCTTGATAAAGATAGGGTTCCAGTTTGGTCTAAGGATGATAGGACGCATTATCGCTTTAGTGGCAAACGAATSACTCGTGGTCTGTAYCAAAGTAAAGCAGGAACATGTATCCATGCTGATATTAATGGTGCRTTGAATACATTGGAAAAATCAAGAGTTGTAGAATTGSATGAAAATCTTAAAGTGAAAACGCCGATTCTATTAGAAGTGCAAAAACGTAAGGCTGTTGCTTCGYGCATAGCTTAGTGGGTGYGTCAACCATCCATGTGTACTCGACTTGTCGGGGCTTGTAGCACACGCCGGATTCATCTGAGTGGTGGCTTCTTCCAYAAGGAAGAACTGCTCTTTTTCRAAAGGGTGGTGCAAGTGGGGAAACGATTGTTCGTTTCTAGTACCAACCAAAAACTTACTTGGGGTGTTACCGTAAGGTGGCATGAATWCTAGAGCGTCAAACTGTCTAGCGATAGATGAAAAGACCTAGAGTTCTAACTCAAGCCCCCACTGAAACGTTTCATCACAGTGGGGATAGTTGACCAAGAGTCACAGTATTATATTCAATATAATCACATACAAAAAGAGCCATCCTATATAAGGACAGCTCTTTCATCTATTGCATAAATCTTTCAAATTGCACTCGCTTATTAATCCAGTACATTACAGGCATACCAATTGCCATTACAACAAATTCACCAACTGCACAAGTTAGCCATGTCAATAAAAATGGCAGATCAAACGCAAGATGAAGTTCAATTGCAATCATAAACATTGTGACTGTAAAAATAACTGTATTAAAAATCATACGAGCCCAAACACCTTTAATGAAGCGCATAGAAATAATAGTTGCAAGTAATGCAAGAATGGATTGCCCTACTCCAAATACTAAATCATAAGCGATCATAGGTGAGAAAAAGAGATTCGTTAAAAATACACCTAATACAATCCCGTAAATTGCTTTCTTATTGAATACAACGAGATGATTAAACATCTCTGAAATACGAAACTGTACACTGGTAAAGCCAAATGGCTGAATAAGCATAGAAACAGCAATATATAATGCCGCTAAAATACCATTACCGACTAATGTCCTTATATTCATGACAAAATCTCCTTAGTTTTTTTACGTGGGATGGTTTCGAACCACGTTATTCGTTTTTTAAGCAACAAGAATATATTCTACGCAATAGACACTCTCTCGTCAATAGATTCCTATCATTAACTACCTTTTTTCTTTTAGAAAACGTATAATAAAACATATGAAAGTTTTAGGAGGTTTCACTTCATGACAGCAACAATTCAAAATGAAAAAGTGATCGTTTCCATTTCTGACAAAGGTGCAGAATTACAAAGCGTTCGCTTAAAAGAAGATAACACTGAATACTTATGGCAAGGCGATTCTACTTATTGGGGGCGCCGCGCACCAATTTTATTCCCAATTGTCGGCCGATTAGTAGATAATACATACTACGTAGATGGTAAACCGTATTCTTTAACACAACACGGCTTTGCTCGTGATCTTACATTCTCTGTACAAGAACAAAGTGAAACGAAAATCACTTATATTGTAACTAGTAATGAAGAAACATTAAAAAAATACCCATACGAATTCGAATTACTCGTTTCTTATGAGCTAGACGGACAAATCGTCCATGTAACATATGAAGTAAATAATCCTGCTTCAAAAGAGATGTTCTTCTCAATCGGAGCACATCCTGGTTTCAACTTCCCCTTATTAGAGGGCGAATCATTTACTGATTATCATTTAGCATTTAATGGTTCTGAACGCTTAGAAACAAGCGTATTAGAAGGACCTTATCTTTCAAGTAAAAAACAATCAATTGCTGAAAATACGAATGAATTACCACTTACATACGATTTATTCAAAAATGATGCGCTTATTTTTGAAAATATGAATACGGATGAAATCTCTATTCGTTCTCATAAACATAATAAATTTGTAAAAGTAGAATTTGACGGATTCCCATTTGTCGGCGTATGGACACCAGGCGAAAACGCACCTTTCTTATGTATTGAACCTTGGTACGGTATTRCTGATGAAGTAAATCCGGCAAAAGATTTCAAGGAAAAAAAAGGAATTCAATCTTTACAAGCGAATGAAACATTTACATGTCGTTATAGTATTACAATCGGCTAAAGTACTCTATCCCCTACTTCAAAGAAACATGTAAGTAGGGGATCATCTTATAATTTGGAGGTTTCTCATTTTGATTGAAGTATATATTGATGGTGCATCAAAAGGAAATCCTGGTCCTTCTGGTGCTGGAGTGTTTATTAAAGGGGTGCAACCAGCTGTACAATTATCATTGCCCCTTGGGACAATGTCCAATCATGAAGCAGAATACCACGCCTTACTTGCGGCATTAAAATATTGCACGGAGCATAATTATAACATTGTCTCTTTTCGTACAGATTCGCAACTTGTCGAGCGAGCTGTTGAAAAAGAATACGCAAAAAATAAAATGTTTGCACCACTATTAGAGGAAGCATTGCAGTACATAAAAAGTTTCGATCTCTTTTTTATTAAGTGGATTCCAAGTAGTCAAAATAAAGTCGCTGATGAATTAGCTAGAAAAGCTATTTCACAAAATTAACGGGGGTATGAGTGTGAAAAAAGGGTGGATTGCTCCTCTCGCATTATTATTCGTCTCTTTTATTTGGGGAGCTACGTTTGTTGTCGTTCAAAATGCTATGTCTTTTGTTGGACCATTTACTTTTAATGCTATTCGCTTTTTATTCGCTGGAATTATTTTATTATTCGTTCAAATTATTTTCTCACAAAAAACTTCAACACAAGATATAAAACAGAGTAGTCTCGCTGGATTGATTGTTGGATTCTTTTTATGTGTTGGCTACTTACTACAAACATTCGGCTTACTTTATACAACCTCTTCAAAAGCTGGTTTCTTAACAGGGCTTAGTATCATTATGGTTCCAATCTTGTCTTTTATTTTTTTAAAACAGCGAGCTACAATTTTCATTGCACTTGGTATTACTGTAGCAACAGCAGGTTTATATTTATTAACGGCTGGTGATTCTTTTCAATTAAAC
>NZ_JBFUIN010000347.1:0-3377 GCF_056401855.1 Bacillus sp. P4_D3 | reverse complement strand
CTTTTCAGGAGTCCCGCTAGAGGGAATAAAGGATACAGCGGGAGAAATTACAAAAGCAATTATGACAGGCGTACTGAACCCAGATTGGTCCTATGTATCTTTACCAGATGGTGAAGATTTGTTACATGGTTTAATTGATACATTGGCAATTGCGATATTAGGTACATTTATTTCTGCCTTTTTATCTGTTCCATTTGCTTTTTGGGCGGCAACGAATATGAGTAGTGGAAAATTAACTTCAGTAACTGGGAAATTTGTACTTAGTTTTGTTCGTACATTTCCTGAATTAGTTATGGCCCTTTTATTTATAAAAGCTGTCGGTCCAGGCTCTTTCGCCGGAGTTCTAGCTTTAGGATTACACTCTATCGGGATGTTAGGGAAACTATATTCGGAAGGAATTGAGAATATAGACAAGGGACCGACGGAAGCGTTAATCGCAACAGGTGCAAATCGGTTTCAAATACTTTGGTATGCAGTATTACCACAAGTGTTACCGGATTTTCTATCGTATACGTTATACAGATTCGAAATTAATGTACGATCCGCTGCGATTTTAGGTGTTATTGGAGCAGGTGGTATTGGTACTCCATTAATTTTTGCACTGAGTTCACGGAATTGGTCCCGCGTGGGAATTATTTTATTAGGCATCATTTTAATGGTAATTATAATTGATTTTATTTCAAGTTCGATTCGAAAACGGATTATTTAACGGATTTTAAAAGCATCGAAGTTAGATGCTTTTTTTGTATTTTTTTAGTGTTTATCAAAAAAGTTGGTATAGAAGAAGTTCATATATTTGTATAAATATACAGATAATTCCCTTTATTTTTAAAATAAAAACATTAAAAAAGTATGTCATATTGAATACCCATACATTACCGGAAACATTGGTTTYTTTATAAAAAATCAAAAAAACATCAACATATTTGCCGATACATGTTGTATAATCTTGCGTGGGAAGCTATCATATAAATGTATAAAACGTTTACTAACATACGCGAAGGGAAGAATAGCATGTCACATTCAATCGAACAACTTTCTATCAACACGATTCGCACATTATCCATTGATGCGATTGAAAAAGCAAATTCTGGTCACCCAGGAATGCCAATGGGTGCAGCACCAATGGCTTATACATTATGGACTCAATTTATGAAACACAATCCAAATAACCCAACGTGGTTTAACCGCGATCGTTTCGTATTATCTGCAGGTCATGGTTCAATGTTACTATACAGCCTACTTCATCTATCTGGTTATGACTTAACAATGGATGACTTAAAGAACTTCCGTCAATGGGGAAGCAAAACTCCAGGACATCCTGAGTATGGTCACACAGCAGGTATAGACGCAACAACTGGTCCACTTGGACAAGGTATTGCAACAGCTGTTGGTATGGCGATGGCTGAAAGACATTTAGCAGCAAAGTATAACCGTGATGCGTACAATGTAGTAGATCATCATACATACGCTATTTGTGGTGATGGCGATTTAATGGAAGGCGTTTCTGCTGAAGCATCTTCATTAGCTGCTCATTTACAATTAGGTCGTCTTGTTGTGCTTTACGATTCAAACGATATTTCATTAGATGGCGATTTAAATCGCTCATTCTCTGAAAGTGTAGAAGATCGTTACAAAGCATACGGCTGGCAAGTAATCCGTGTTGAGGATGGAAACGATATTGAAGCAATTGCAAAAGCAATTGAAGAAGCGAAAGCTGACGAAAAACGCCCAACGCTAATTGAAGTAAGAACGACAATTGGTTTCGGTTCTCCAAACAAATCAGGAAAATCAGCTTCACACGGTTCTCCACTTGGTGTAGACGAAACAAAATTAACGAAAGAAGCATATGCTTGGACTGCTGAACAAGATTTCCATGTAGCAGAAGAAGTATATGACAACTTCCGTAAAACGGTACAAGATGCTGGTGAGACTGCACAAGCTGCATGGAACACGATGCTCGGTGAATATGCACAAGCATATCCAGAATTAGCAAACGAGCTGCAAGCAGCAATGAATGGTCTTCTTCCAGAAGGTTGGGAACAAAGCTTACCAACTTATGAATTAGGATCAAAAGCAGCAACACGTAATTCTTCAGGTGCTGTAATTAATGCTATTGCAGAGTCTGTACCATCATTCTTTGGTGGATCAGCTGACCTTGCTGGTTCTAACAAAACATACATGAATAACGAAAAAGACTTCACAAGAGCTGATTACAGCGGTAAAAACATTTGGTACGGTGTTCGTGAGTTTGCGATGGGTGCAGCAATGAACGGTATTGCACTACATGGCGGTTTAAAAACTTACGGTGGTACGTTCTTCGTATTCTCTGACTACTTACGTCCAGCAATTCGTCTTGCAGCATTAATGCAATTGCCTGTAACGTATGTATTCACACACGACAGTATCGCTGTTGGTGAAGATGGTCCAACGCATGAGCCGGTTGAACAATTAGCAGCACTTCGTGCAATGCCAAACGTTTCTGTTATTCGTCCAGCTGACGGTAACGAATCTGTTGCAGCTTGGAGATTAGCTTTAGAATCTACAAAAACACCAACTGCATTAGTGTTAACTCGTCAAGATCTTCCGACATTAGAAGGTGCAAAAGACGATACTTATGAAAAAGTAGCAAAAGGTGCATATGTAGTTTCTGMAAGCAAGAAAGAAACGGCTGATGTAATCCTACTTGCAACTKGATCTGAAGTAAGCTTAGCAATCGAAGCGCAAAAAGCTTTAGCAGCAGACGGCGTTGATGCAGCTGTTGTTAGCATGCCATCTATGGATCGCTTTGAAGCTCAAACTGCTGAGTACAAAGAATCTGTACTACCAAAAGCAGTAACGAAACGTTTCGCAATTGAAATGGGTGCTACATTCGGATGGCACCGTTACGTAGGTCTTGATGGAGATGTACTAGGTATCGACACATTCGGTGCTTCTGCTCCTGGTGAGAAGATTATGGAAGAGTATGGATTTACTGTAGAGAACGTTGTTCGCAAAGTAAAAGAAATGCTTTAATGATTTTAGAAAAATCTCTCCAGCATGGGGAGATTTTTCTATGTAATTGAGTTTTTTCGACAGGAAAAGTTTTTTCTCTCTCCGTAGTCAGACAATCATTGCAAATTTTTTCTTATATAATGTAGGGAAAAGGTTGTCCAGATCGGGAGGGAAAAAATGAAAACGTATGAATTGTATTTAATTCAAGAGGATATTGCGAAAGCTTACTTTGGTCGTGAATATTTGTTTTTTGATTTATTTGCTCGATTTTCAGAATCTGGGTCCCTTTCGGAGAAGAAAGTATTATATAAACAAATGACGTATATTACGATGCCATTACAAGTAATGAAACTTCATCATAAATTAGAACAAGCTTTGCATGT
>NZ_JBFUIN010000346.1:0-3384 GCF_056401855.1 Bacillus sp. P4_D3 | reverse complement strand
CTTTAATATTATATGCAGTAAAACTTATCCAATCTTTATCCTGGCTATTCGACTTTAGTTTAATTGCAATTGTAAATGGAAAATCACCTGTAGTTCTTTGTTGCAGAATGCGTAATAATTTGTTTTCATCGTATTTTAGTGTTAATTTATACCTTCCTTTTTCATCTAACAAAGCTGTACCTGTCACAAATATTTTTTTCGTTTTTTTCATCTCAGTCATATTTGCTGTTAACCCTTTGTCTGCTATTTGTTCATGTAGTTCTTGAAGATTTGTTTTTACTGTGATATTTCTTAAAGAGGCGGTATCAACTAGTTTTGTTAAATATAGAGGAAGACGCGGCTTATCTTTTGGGTTATAAAAGATGACGTCCGAAACAGGTCCATCTACAGCAACAACCCTTGTGGTAACTGTATTTTTGGGATCTCGGTAAAATGGATCGAGATATTTCATCCAATTTTTTTGTTTCAGTAACCGTTTTCCAACTAAAATAACCTGTGTTTTACTTCCCGAGGTAAGTGCCATAACAGTAGCATCAAATTGGTCTCTAGATTTTCGAACCGTAGCAGATTTCACAACAGTAGTTTCTTCTTTTACCTTTGCTTCTTTATTGAAAACAGGGCTTGATATATACACTAATAAATTATCATTACGATCTAAATCGATACCAAGAACAAGAGTAAGAGAAACGTCTTCAACATTTGTTTGATCAAAGCATCCAGTCATCATGAATACCGATAACAAAATACAACATAGTACTTTTCTTTTCAATGTATCCTCCCCTGGCGAAACTTCTCATATAGATAGCAGTACAGCCATAAAATGATAGGTAATATATAGGTTAATCCTAATCCAGCATTCGATAATACCTGTTGCCAAATTTCGGCTTCATTCCAACTAGGATGAGTCCAAAATATGAATCCAATAATGAGCAATAAGAGAATAACTACATGAGAGCTGTGGTCTTGTTTTCCAAGTAATTGGCTTGAACAAAATACAGCGCAATATATGGTGGGAATCCATGCTGTGGAAACAACGGGTAAGTAAAGAGCCAATAAAATCATGTCAAAACGTTCTAAAAAACGAAACTCAATTACTTTAAGTAAATTTAGTACTGGTTGGTTAAATTGCGTAATGCTATCAGGGCTAAAATAGGCAAAGCAAACAAAAGTAGCAAATAAATAAAATAACATCGTTAAAGTATTTGCAATAACCATTCCATGGACTGCATACTGTTTTTTTTGTAAAAAGGGATATAAAAAGAACGCAATATCAAATCCTAAATAAGCAAAAATAGTGGTCGGTACAGCCGTAAATATAGGTTTCCACCCCTCTTTTAAGAGCGGAAAGAATGGCATCCAACTTCCGTTCTCTTTAAGAGGTATCAAAAAAAATAACGGAATCCAAAGCATCATATAAAAAGTAAGTTCGGAGTACCGCCCTATAATACGAGGGCCGTTACGTGCGACAAGAAAGGTAGGAATCGAAAATAAAAAGATAACGAGATAGTCAGGCGTTTTTGGAAGAAGCCATCCCTTAAGATAAAGCATAGCGTTCACAAGAACGACACAAGAATAAAAAGCGAAGTACATCATGTAAATAACAACGAATGCTTTCCCTACTATTTTTCCAAACAATCGTATAAGAATGTCATAAATCGTGTCCTCGGGATATCTTGCAGCAGTTTTCACTATAAATACACCTGATATTGTGGAGAATATCCAACCAATCAATATTGCTATCCATCCATCTGTTCCAGCTTTTTCTGCAAGCACGCGGGGAAGCGATAAAACGCCAGTGGCCACCTGCATTCCATTGATTAAAACAATATACTGCATAAGAGTGATTTCATTATAGGCATACTTTTTCATAATTTCACCTTTTATTATGATTCTTTCCTTGTCGAATAGATTGAATGGCTCTTTTACCCTTAGGACGTCTTCTTATTGCCCATAAAGGAAAGCGTACAAAAGCATCTTTCATATCTGCAAAGCGAAACGGTGCTAATGGCGTTCCGTAAGGGGTACCTAGCGATTCAAGGCTGATTAGATGTCCAATTAATGTCATCCATCCGATAACAAGTCCAACAATTCCAAATAAGGCAGCTGCTAGCATCATCGGAAAACGTAAAAATCTTACTGCCGCTCCCATATCATAATTAGGGATAACAAAAGAAGAGATGGCGGTAACAGCAACAACAATAATCATAATGTTGCTTACAATTCCCGCTTGAACAGCCGCTTGTCCAATAACAATACCACCTACAATTCCAACTGTCTGACCGATCGGAGTAGGTATCCTTAAAGCCCCTTCTCTCATCGTTTCCAATGTTATTTCCATAAGTAATGCTTCCATAACTGGAGAAAAGGGTACGCGTGTTCTTGATTCTGCAATAGATAAATACAGCTCTACAGGAATAACTTCAAAATTAAAGGAAATAAACGCAACATAACTCGCAGGTAAAAATAAAGCAATCATAAAGGCGATAAAACGAAGCACCCGAATAGACGAAGCAACTAACCACCTTGTACCGTAATCATCCACTCCTTGAAAAAAGGAAATAAAATTTGTTGGAGTAATTAACACATTAGGCGAATGATCCATTACAGTTACAAATCTGCCCTGTAGAATGTGAGATACTGCCAAATCAGGTCTTTCAGTTAATATAAATTGCGGAAACGGTGAGTAAGGGTTATCTTCAATGAATTCTATAAGTTCGCCATTACTAGCAACAGCGTCGACTGTAATATTTTGAATTCGTGTTTCTAATTCCTTCAGCACATCTTCAGAAGCTACATCTTTCAAATATAAAATAGAAATTCTGGTTTTGCTTCGTACACCAATTACTATTTCTTTTATCGTTAATTCACGATAAGGAATATACCTTCGAATCATTGCGATATTTTGACTTCCCGTTTCTATGAATGCTTGATGTGCACCTTTTAGAGCTATTTCGTTATGAGCGTCTTCAACACTTCTTTGTGGCCATCCTTTTGTATCCAGTTGATGTGCTGTTGTTCGACTGTGAATTAATAAAACACTATCTCCCCCAAAAATAGCATTTTCAATCTGACTCAATGTATTAATAATCTTAATTTGTCCTAATGGAATTGGAAGTTCTGTATTGGTATCAAAATCACTATGCATCAAAGGACTTAGAACATGATTTTGAATCAATTCTTTATCTGTTAATCCAGATAAATATACTAAAGCTGCTTCTAATCCATCTACTGTTATTTGAAACCGCCGAATTACTAAATCAGGTGCTTGACGAAATATGTTCTGAATATCAGCTATGTTTTTGGATAAATCAGCGTCTAAGAGGGAGTTTTCAATATTTTTTTCCTGAAAATGAGTATTGCCTCGTATTGAACATGACTTAGGAT
>NZ_JBFUIN010000345.1:0-3398 GCF_056401855.1 Bacillus sp. P4_D3 | reverse complement strand
ACATATACGAAGATGAAAGGAGTGGACTCAAAAGAGGTTTTAATAGTGGCAAGAAATTTAGCAAAGCTCATTGAAATGCCGCAAGAAGATATGGATAAGTTAACAGAGACAGATAAAAAAGACTTTTGGATGCAGTTAAATGAAAAACGCGCAGCAACAAAAGTAACGAAAGAAGATGAGAGTAAATTTAGGAAGCAGGAAATAGAAGGGAAAGACTTAGATAAGAAAGTAGAAGAGTTGAGACGAGAAAGAATTACACAAGAAGAATTAAACGAGCTTTCGAAAGAGGATATAGAAGTACTAGCAATTAAAAGCAAAATGAATGCGGGATATAAAATGACGCCACAAATCGTCAAAAAAGATGTAAGTCAAAATGAATATGCAGTAGTGAGTGAAAGATTATCAATCTTGCCAGGCGTAGATACGACTGTGGATTGGGAGCGAGAATATCCAAATGATAAAATACTACGTTCTGTACTTGGTAGTGTTTCTACTGAGAATGAGGGATTACCAAGGGAGCAATTAGACTATTATTTAGTACGAGATTATAACAGAAATGATCGTATTGGTAAGAGTTACATCGAAAAACAATACGAAGATATGTTACATGGAACGAAAGAACAGTCTAAAAATATTACTGATAAAGCTGGAAATATTATTCGAACTGAAAAAGTGACAAAAGGAAAAAGTGGAAATAATTTAATGTTAACAGTTGATATGGATTTACAGAAGAAAGTGGAGGAAAGTCTTGAAAGGAATTTAAGGGCATTTCATTCTTCTGAACCGATGATGGATCGTGCATTCGTCGTTATGATGAATCCGAAAAATGGTCAAATTCTATCATTAGCAGGAAAAAAAATTGTAAATAAAGACGGCGGGATGCAAATAGAAGACTACGCTTTAGGAACGATGATAAGCTCTTATGAGTTAGGATCGACGGTGAAAGGAGCTACGGTATTAGCGGGATATCAAACAGGAGCGATTAAGCCATATACGCATTTCTTTGATGCACCAATGTACTTTAAAGGAAGTTTGAAGCCGAAGAAATCGTGGAAAGACTTTGGAGATATTGATGATTTAAGAGCATTGCAAGTTTCATCCAATGTCTACATGTTTAATACGGCGTTAAAGATTGCGGGGATTGATTATGTACCAAACAATCCGCTAGATATTAAACAAGAAGCGTTTAATAAAATGCGCTATTACTTTAGACAATTTGGTTTAGGTGTGCCAACTGGTATTGACCTGCCAAATGAATCGATTGGTCAAATGGGTAGAACTGATAATATACCTGGTTTTTTACTTGATTATGCGATTGGACAATATGACACATATACGCCGCTGCAGCTTGCTCAATATATGTCAACGATTGCAAATGGTGGTTACCGAATGAAACCACAAATTGTACAAGAAATTAGAGAGCAACCAAATAGACCAGAGGAAGTCGGAAAAGTTATTCACTCGATGGAACCAGTCGTGTTAAACCGAGTGGATATGGATCTGTCATATATAAATCATGTGAAAGAAGGATTTAGAAGAGTTTTCCAGGAGACTGATGGGACAGGTACTGGAACTTTTAAAGGATTACCTTATAAACCGGCTGGAAAAACAGGAACAGCAGAAACAGTGTACGGTGGAGAAAGTGGTATTGGAAGAGATGAAAACAACTATCGGAAAAAATGTTATAATTTAACTCTCGCCGGGTATGCGCCATATGMTGCTGATCCGGAAGTCGCTTTTTCTGTTGTTGTACCATGGGTGAATAATGATAAATCAGGTATTAATTCTGCAATTGGTAAAGAAATTTTGGATGCATATTTTGATTTGAAAACGCAGAGATCGGGTGTAAGTCCAGTCCCAGTAGCACAACAGCCGAATAAGGCACAGTAAAAAATTCAAATTGTAGTATATCACTGCGCAAATGAACAGGTGCAGTGATATATTTTTGAGTTGAAAAGTGTTTTGATAAGGTGGGAATGGATATGAAAGAGGAGATTAAGAGAGGTTGGGGAAAGTACATACTATTTATATTTGTCCTAGTAGTAACGTACCAGTCTTTCACTTTATGTAAAGTGGAAGGAAAATCAATGCAGCCAACTTTACAGGAAGAAGACTACGTATTTGTAAATAAAGCCGCTGTACATTTTTCTAGCTTACAGCACGGAGAAATCGTCATTATTAAGGAAGAGGATGAGTCGAAATATTATGTAAAACGCGTAATAGGACTTCCTGGTGACGTAATTAACATAACGAATGGAACAGTATACGTAAATGACAAAAAGCAAGATGAACCTTATATAAATAAAGATTTATATAATAATACACAAGTGTTTTACAACTTTCAAAAGACAAAGATTCCGCCAAATAAGTTATTTGTAATGGGAGACAATCGTGAACATAGTAAGGATAGTCGAAATGGTTTAGGTTATATTGAAGAAGATAACGTTATTGGCAAGGTGGAATTTATATATTATCCTTTTTCGAAAATGAAAATACTAGACTAGTTTAGTATTTTTATTTTATTTTCATCAAAAAACAATCAATGAATTAGAAGTAACTTTTAATCCGCAGGTGCTCCTATAAAGAGGATGATATTTTCAAGTTAACGGTTAGGAAATAGAAAGGATATGACGATATGTATAAGTACACAATATGCTTCATTAGAAAAGGGGATAACATACTCCTTTTAAATAGAAACAAAAAGCCAACAATGGGAATGTGGAATGGCGTTGGAGGGAAAATCGAGGATAATGAAACGCCATATGAAGGAATAATTAGAGAAACGTTTGAGGAAACGGGTATAGAGCTTCATAGTGCAACGTATAAAGGGAATGTTATTTTTAAAGTTAAAGACGAGCCTCAGGATAGAGAGGGAATGTATGTATTCCTTGCTGATTTACGTGATGAAGTACATATTGATACGCCAGTAAGCACTGATGAAGGTATATTAGAATGGAAGTCAATTGATTGGATATTAGATGGTGATAATAGAGGTGTAGTTAGCAATTTGCAAAGATATTTACCGATATTATTAAAAGAGGACAACAATTTAGATCATATATTTACGTATGATAATCGGAATATTATTGAGTACACAACTGCTGTTTTGGCAGAAGATGATACGAAAAAACGATATGAAAAACATCTCATTTCTCAATAGGATAAGATGCGTTAAAATACTAAGAAAAAGCCAAATTCCAATAAAGAATTTGGCTTTTTTGCAAGGAATGCTAATTCAAGTTTTACTCTACATAATTCGCTTTTATAATAAAACGATGTTGCTTCACATCAAAATATCCTTTTTGCAAGATGATTTCATGTATGCGATACAATTCCTCATTATAGCTTTCTACTGTAAAATCAGGAATTTGCCACGGAATTGCTTGTAAGTAATAGAC
>NZ_JBFUIN010000344.1:0-3402 GCF_056401855.1 Bacillus sp. P4_D3 | reverse complement strand
TCTAAACGCTCCTTACTTTAGCTCTCTATTATAATTTACTATAACATGTACACGTAAAATCGTATGCATCAAACATCCATAAAATAAGAATGCAACACTTCTGCCGCATTCCCAACTTCTAAATTACACTTTTATTATTTCTTTCTCTGTTCTATTAGCTATTTTAATAACCATTTTAGCTACAATTTCTGTTGGATCAATAACGCAAATATTTTCGGATGATTTCAATACAAGAGGAACCTCTGTGCAACCTGCTATAATAGCCTCAGCTCCGCTATCTTTCAATTTATCAGCAACCATTGAAAGATATAAAAATCCTTTTTCTAAATTTCCACTTTTAATAGCATATATTCCTTCCATCACTTTTTCTTGCATTTCTTTATCAGGCTCAATGACATCAATCCTGCAACTTTGACAACTGTTTTGGTATAGTTCCGTCTTAATCGTCCCATCCGTAGCTAACAAACCTACTTTTCTAAAATTATTTTTTTGCACAAAACGAGCCGTTTCTAAAGGCATATGCAAGATCGGAATATTAACAGACCTTTTAGCTGCTTTATAGAAAAAATGAGCGGTATTACACGCAATAACAAGAAAATCCGCACCAGCGTTTTGCAGTCGCTGCGCTGATTGTACAATGTACGGGGTCGGATCCATTCCCTTTCCCAAAATAGCCGTTGTCCGATCAGGTATTTGAGAATAGTTGTCTGCAATGATATGGATATGATCTTGATCTTTCATTGCAGGTGTATAAGAAATAATTTTGTTCATTAAATCAACAGTCGCCAAAGGCCCCATGCCCCCAATAATCCCAACAATTTTTTGCATTTTACTCACCACTTTTAAACATATTTTGAAAGTCTAATCTTAATAACATTCTTAGTATTTCTGTAAATGTATTTTGAATGATTGACTTAATTATAAGTTCCTTTTTAAGGGATGAATTATAGAAAGAATCTATACAACAATAGAAAATATGTATTGATAACTAATGTATAAGAGGATTTTGATATCGAATATTACTATCTAACAAGTGATGAGCAAGTATATGCGCTGGTTGATAACTGGTATACGAGTAGAGAGCTTATCGATACGTACAATCAAAAAGAATCTCATCTAATCCTGATTGGTGGGTTGCAGGCAAATCGAAAACTCTTCTTATTATAGTCTGTTTAAGTTTCACTTTGGAGTTTTTAGCTCCCTACATATTTCAAGGCAATACAAGGATTAATTTCCCGTTCTTCCTTCCCTCTCTCTATTCTCTGTTTCATCTGATGCATACCGATGACATCATTTGTATGAAGGTGAATTTCATTAACATATAGACCTTCTGTACAAAAGACTTCTACAAAATCTAACCCATTCTTTTGCCTCCATCCCATGTTAAAATCAAGAGAGAGGATGTTTACCTTATTACTCCGAACAAATTGTAATGCAGATTCTACTGTAGTTGCCAAAACATATCCGTACGGGCAACTTCTTTGATCATCCATATATACATTCATTTTCTATCTCCTCTCTATTTTGCATATGTGACCAACACATAACATATTGCTCCAAGGCTAATAAAAGGTCCAAACGGAATTGGGGTTATTATTTTTATACGTTTTAACGCTATACCTATTCCGAAAAAACAAAGACTAAAGCAAGATGCTAAAAATAAAGTTATAAAAACCCCTTTCACTCCCACTATAAATCCGAGTAACGAAAGTAATTTTACATCACCTCCGCCAAGACCATCTGGATAAATCCTTTGCATGCAATATAACAAAATGAATATAGTTCCACTACCAGCTAAACTATCTATCCAAGTAACTAACGGTACAAAAATACATTCTAAAATAAGCAAAAGCGCAAACCAAATTAAAATACGATTAGGTATTAGCATATATACTAAATCTGTAACTGAAATAATAAGAAGTAAAGAAAAGAGCGATAAAGTGATGATGAGCTCTCGTTCTATTCCAATTACATATACAGTAAGAAAAAATAAACTACCTGTAACAAATTCAAATACTATGTACAAACTTGAGATTTTCCTCTTACAATTCGTACAACGCCCTTTTTGTATACAAAATGAAATGATTGGAATCAGTTCTTTCGGCTTTAACGTATACTTGCAGTAATAACAGTACGAACGCGGTGTAATAATAGATTCCCCTACTGGAACTCTCATCGCAATCACCATAAAAAAAGAACCAAACACCATACCCATTAACAATGCATATAAATAAGTGAACATCCCTTCCTCTCCTTTCCAAAAGAACATAACAAAAAAAGGAGAGAACTTCTACTTCATATTATCTTTATTCTATTAAAAAAGCAGGCCGTTTTCCGGCCTGCTTTCCCCTATTTTATACGATGAAATATACTGCTTTTAATGGTCCATGTACTCCGACAACAAGATTCATTTCAATATCCGCAGAGTTACTTGGTCCTGTAATAAAGTTAATACAAGATGCGACTGCTTCACCTTTTTCCACACGAGAGTTCATATGTTGAACTGCTTGTGTAATGCGAGGTACAAGTGTTTCACGTGGAATAATAGCAAAGTATACAGTCGGTAAAAAGTGTAAAGAACGCCCTTGTCCTTTATGACTTTGTACAACAATCGTACCAGATTCAGCTAATGTATAATCACTAAATGCGATTCCAATATTCGCTTTTTCCGCTATACGCATATTCTCTTCTTTTTTCTCAGGATCCCATACATTTACTTCAACATTTTGCTTTGGAAGCTCTTCTTTAAATAAAGAAGTCAATCCATAGGAATCAAAACGTTCATCTGCTGATAATATAATAGGTCCTCCGCCGTTTTCAACGATTACTTTTTGAATATCTTCACGTAAACGGTCGTTTGTCGTTTCCACAACAGTTGTATGAATGTTTGTACATTGATTTTTAAATACTTCTAACAATTCTTCTTGTGAATAATCTTTTAACGTTTCTACATTCACATTACTTTTCCATGCTGGACGTTCTACGCCTTCTGTTTTACGCGCGCGCCCAAGTTCTTTTGCGATATTATCTAGAAAGGACTCACGGTTTTGAATTAATCCTGTCATTATTTGTCCCCGCCTTTCTTATGATCTTTATACCAATCACGGAATCGTTCTTTACTTGGAGCCGGGAATTCACGAATCTCCGTCCAGTTTTTAAGTGGACCAACACCTTTTGATACACGATTGCCAGATGTAAATGGACTCATTGCTGCCGGTGCTATTTTTGATCCCATTTTATATAAAGCTGCTGAAGATGCGCCCATACTAAACATTTTCATTGCTAATTTCTCTGCAAGTGGGGCACGTCCTTCTTGCTCAACGATAACTTGACGATGTTTTAATAATAAATCATGTAACGGAATCTTTACTGGACAAGCTTCCGTACACGCTCCGCATAAAC
>NZ_JBFUIN010000343.1:0-3402 GCF_056401855.1 Bacillus sp. P4_D3 | reverse complement strand
ATACACACTAATACCAAATTCTCCTTTGTTAAAAGTAGGAGCTTTGTAAGCACGGTTTTCATTGTTAGCTGTATAATCATTTTTAGCACTTTGTTCGGATAAAAAGATAACAAAAGGCTCTTTTAAAAACGAATCATAGGTATCACCAAATGTTGTAACAATCGTTGCGAACGTATCAACGTCTGCTTTCGCTTTATGTTTTGTAAATGGGTTCAAGCTGAATACAATCCCCATCGCTATTCCTACAGGGGGGATTTTTTTTATACATCTCTTTATCTTTTCCTTCATGGATGTGCTCCTTACTTTCTAATTTATACTGTTTCCAACATATTTAAATTAACATCGGTAAGTTTATCTTAATTTAAATAACTCTCAAAAGTCTTTCGTAAATGTTACAAAACCCTTTCATTGCTTCTCATACAAACACTTGAGGACTCTTGCAAGTAATTTCTTAAAATTGGAAATACCGATAGAAATAAAAGGATTGATGCATAAGTAAACCACCGATATATCTTATTAAATTAAAAATTGAGACCAAAAAAACAAGAAAGGTTGGTATTTTGCCAGCCTTTTTTGTTTACTACTTCATTCATTTTACAAATAAAAATTTTGTTTTGGGGATACTTAAAAATCTTCGCTTAATGAGCATGGGGCCAAGCTGAAAAAATATAGACTATCGTAAAAAGTTCAGAATTTTATACGATATTAATGAAAGACTTTTGTAACATTTATGAAAGAAATTTGAAAGGTATTTAAGCTAAGATGAACTTATAAATATTGATTCTATATATTTAAATACACACAAAACAGTCTTTATATGTTTATTTTTCACAGTGTTACATGTAAGCAATCTAGGCTAAATCTTACTAAGAGAGGACAACAAAAATGAAGAAAAAATTTAAAACAATTGGAATTGGAAAGAAAGTAATTCCTACTGCAGCGGCATTAGGTATTCTTTTTTCTGTCGCTCCTATTGCAGAAAACAAAGCTAGCGCAGGGATAGGTACGGTAATAGATATAAGTATTACTGTATTAGGTGCTGTAGCAAACACTTATGAAGCACTTGGAATAAGCCCAGAGGAGAAAGACCGAAACCCAGGTACTCGCATTGATGTATATGCAGAAAACGAAACTTACCAGGCTCCTAGTTTTACATCTGGGGAATTTAATATTTCCATGTATCATACACAAGGTGATTCGAATTTTCTTAAACCAGTTAAAGTACGCTATCCAAATGGAAGAATCGAACTTCATCAACTACGATCTGGGCAGCAGCTTAAAATTACTGACGCAGGTGCAATTGTAGATTTAAACCCTAATGGAGCAAATGTCTCAGAACACGATCTTCTTTACATTACACAAGCACAATTAGACGAAGGAAAGACCGGAGTTGTGATGAATCAAGGCCAACATGCATTTGTAGAAAAAGCATCTGGTAAAAACCCAAGATTTCTTCTTCCACTTTATAAAAAATATGCAGACAGCTGGACTCCAGATTGGGATGTGGTTGTTAAAAATTCGGATTCCCTATTTGATAAGATAGCAAATAAATTATCAGATAAGCAAAAACAATTGATAACATTGACTTCAAAGCCAGTATCTAAAGATGTCCTTGACAACTATGTTAAGAATGAACCTAAAGCTCAAGCAGATTTTTATGATCGAGTATCTGATGTATTGGCGGAGCGTACTCACGTCCTAGAGACACCTATTGCACTACCATTTAATGCACTAAATCACGGTAACCCTTATCAAATTATCCCTTATAAAAAAGGAACGAATAAAGTAATCGTAAAAACAGGTTCAAAATACCTTTCAGGAAAAGAAGGAAGAGGACTTCAATATTCCGATTCGCTTGGCGATGATGAAGTGTTTGAACTTGTTCAGATAGGAAATTCTTACGATGGTAAATTTCAGTTCCGTTTGAATAACAAAAATGGGGTAAGTTTGGCTGGTAATCAAAATGTTCAACAATTTGGTACTGATTGGAGTTTCAAATCCGAAATTCGTTTCACTGGAAAAAGCAACAATGAAATTAACAATTGGTTAATAGAGTGGTATCCGGGTAAAGAAAATGAGAGACAGAAGTATGACGGAGTAAAGCTTGTAGCTGATGAAAAAGATTCTACTAAATGGAATGCAAAAGATTCTTCTGGAAATGTAATAAAGAACAGTTGGGTAAATCGAGGTACTGGTTATCATTTTGCAGATGCTGAAGGAGCCCTTTTGACAGGCTGGCAAGACATTAAGGGGAAGACTTATTATTTCCACCCGAATAATTATGGTGAAATGGTTACTGTAAATGGATCTGAAATCGATGGGAAGTACTACAACTTCAATGATGATGGTTCCTTGCAACGATCAACCTGGAAAGGTGATACTTATTCCGATGCTGATGGAGTGGTTATTAAAGAAGGCTTGAAAGATATAGATGGTAAAATTTATTATTTCCAAAATTACAATGTAAATAAAAAGGAAATACGTCTAGAAGATCAAAATACCATTCTTCATTTTTCTGACAAAGGCGTACTTGAGAGAGCTTCTAGGATAAATGGAGAAGCTATAAACAGCGATGTTTATGCTTCGTTTGACAACAAAAGATTAGTATTTAATAAAGACGGTTCGACTTGGAAAACAGGGATCAACAAAAAGGGGAAATCACTGGCATATTATAGTTTAGAGGATGGAGATTTCTATACCGGTTGGAAAATGATAGGCGATAAAAGATACTATTTCATAAATGGCTACAATGATACGTTCAATGATTATCAAAACATTGATGGAAAAAGATATTATTTTCATGAAGACGGATCAGTTAATAAAACAGGGTTTGAAAAAATCGATGGTAAGCTATACCACTTTGACAATAACGGCGTAGCACAAACGGGCTGGCAAAAAATCGATGGTAAAGACTATTACTTCGATGAATCTGGAGCAGCTAAGATAGGATGGTTCTCAGTTGGTGGTGGGTATCATTTCCCTTATTACGGACACTTTACGTATTATGCTAAACAGGATGGTTCAATTTATACAGATACCAAGGTTGAAATTGACGGAAAAACCTTTAAATTTGATAGTCATGGACACAAAGGTTATTAATCATCCCAAAAAAATCTATTTTTTATAAATATGAATCGCTAAATGAGATCCCCACGACCTCCAGATGCTTTCAGCATCTGGAGGATTTTTATTAACTTGATGGCTATGTGGTGAGCCCACATATAGCGGATTTGGATCATGAATTATTATCTAAACAAAAATTAGAACTGCTAAATAGTGACGAAGGATATGTATCAGGGGAGGATRCAAAACGTGAATTCGGACTACAAGTTGATTTACCAGGGATATCGCCAGCATTTCGGAAAAAAACCACGCTAAGCAAAAAATAAAATAAGCATAAGC
>NZ_JBFUIN010000342.1:0-3403 GCF_056401855.1 Bacillus sp. P4_D3 | reverse complement strand
CATCATTATGTATCAAATTTAATTTTATGATATATATAGAATTTTATATTAATTACAAAAGAAATAAAAGATTTAATTTTCAGTTTTTGTATTTTATATCCTATTTATTACCATTCCCCTTAATACGCAATAACATGAATATAATTCATACAAAAAACTGAGGTGGACATCATCCACCTCAGTTTCTTTACGAAAACAAAAACTTATTTAATCGAAGATAACCCTTTGGCAAATTCACCAATCTTTTGTCGAAAAACAAAATCAAAGTTATATTCCTGTCCTGTTAATTCTTCATTTACTAAAATCGTTGTTGCTGCTACTTCCCTCTTTGCGATTTCTGGGAATGACGCGACAGGCTGTACTTTGAGTGACGTCCCCATTACGAGAAGTACATCTGTTTCATATAAACGTTTGATCGCATTTTGATATTGAGGTAACGTATCTCCGTATAAAACAACATCTGGATTTAGTATGAAATTACACTTCTCACAACGCGGCACTTCATGATCAATCATATATTGTAAATCATATCCCGTTTTACACTTTGGACAATGCGCTGTTTGCAGTGTTCCGTGTAAATCAATTACATGTTTACTACCACCTACTTGATGTAAACCATCAATATTTTGCGTTAAAATCGTTATGTCTTTCCCTTGTTCTTCTAGTTCCGCTAAAAAGCGATGCCCACGATTTGGTTTATATTGATGAAACGTATTAATTTGAAAGATTTCTTTATAATGCTTCCAAAACTCTTTCGGATTTCTATTATAATAGCCTCTCGACAAATACATCTCTACATTCGCATCAGCATATAATCCATTTGCTGAACGAAAATCAGGGATTCCACTTTCCGTACTTGCACCAGCACCTGTTAACACTGTAATTTTCTTCGCTTTTTCTAATATCGAACGTACTTCTTCAAATTGCTGCACAAAAATCACCTCTATGTATTTTCCTATACTTATTATACCAGTTGTTTACAGTAGGTGTTGTACAATTCGGTTTACTTACTACGTTGCATTATCTAAACCCAAACCAATTTAATGGTGTAAGAAAGTTATCTTGGGATCAACCATCCTACACTATCACTTCTCATATTGCAAAGGATGGTAGAGAGTTTATTCATCCGCAAAAAAATAGAAGGTTAACCGTTTTAGAATGCTTAAGATTAATGAGTGTTCCAGATACATACGTTATTCCGCCTCATATACCATTAAGTCAACAATATACACTTGTTGGTAATCGCGTAGCATTCTTAGTAGCTAAAGCACTCTCACAATCAATTCTGGATTGTTTAGAGGTAGATTCAGTGAAAGGTGTGTCTAATGAGTAAATGACGATTTTTCAATTCATTTAGAAAGCAGCCAGAAGGCTGCTTTTCTTCATCGATGGGCTTAGATAGTTATGGACTACTGGGAGCCTCTTAAGTTATACTTGTATAATATAAAAAATTAATAAGGGGTAATATTAACATTATGAAAGAAAAAAACGAACTTGTTCAAAATATTCCTCAAACAGGATTTTTTGGGCATCCAAAAGGATTATTCTCTTTATTCTTCACTGAGTTTTGGGAAAGGTTTTCTCATTATGGAATGAGAGCTATTTTACTGTATTATATGTACTATTCGGTCGCAAAAGGTGGATTAGGAATTGATCAATCTACCGCAACCTCGATAATGGCAATTTACGGTTCCTTACTGTTCATGTCTAGTATTATCGGTGGATGGATATCGGATCGTTTATTTGGTCCAAGTAAAACCGTATTCTTTGGTGGCGTTTTAATTATGATTGGCCATCTTATTTTAGCTTTACCGGGTAGTAAAAGTGCGTTATTTATCTCTATGGTCTTCTTAGTTCTAGGAACAGGGTTGTTAAAGCCTAACATATCGAACATCGTAGGAAGTTTATACAGTGAAACAGATGCGCGTCGTGACTCAGGGTTCAGTATATTCTACATGGGTATTAACTTAGGTGCCTTACTTGCACCTTTAGTTGTCGGAACATTAGGTCAGCAATATAATTTCCACCTTGGTTTTGGAGTTGCGGCAATTGGTATGGCAATTGGGTTAGGGGTATTTGTTGGAACAAAACAGAAAAACCTTGGTCTAGTCGGTACGCAAGTACCTAATCCATTATCAGATTCGGAAAGAAAAAAGACTATTAAGTATTTCAGTGTTGGTCTGGTTGTATTAACATTGCTAGGTGTGGTTACAATTCCAACTGGGTTGTTAACTATAAATCGTTTTACATTCTTGATTAGTATCTTAGGGATTGTTATTCCAGCCTATTATTTCATTTATATGTATCGTAGTCCTAAAACAACAAAAGTAGAGCAATCTCGTCTTCTTGCGTATATACCACTCTTTATTGCAGCTACAATATTTTGGTCTATACAAGAACAAGGTGCTATTATCTTAGCGACATACGCGGATCAACGAACTCAATTACAGTTCAATGGAATTACATTGCATTCCGCTTGGTTCCAATCATTAAGTCCAATCTTTATCGTAACGCTTGCCCCGATTTTTGCATGGGTTTGGATAAAGTTAGGCAAGAAGCAGCCTTCAACGGCAAAAAAATTCGCTATTGGATTGCTATTTGCAGGTTTCTCATTCTTAGTTATGATTATTCCGGCTTTAATCAACGGTACTCACTCTTTAGTGAATCCTATGTGGTTAGTCCTTAGCTTCTTTTTAATTGTAATTGGAGAAGTTTGTTTATCTCCTTCAGGGTTATCCATAACGACGAAGCTGGCTCCAGCTGCTTTCTCTTCGCAAACCATGAGCTTATGGTTCTTATCAACTGCGTCTGCGCAAGCAATAAATGCCCAAGTTGTTAAACTGTATAATCCTGCAACAGAAGCAATTTACTTTGGTGTTATTGGTGCTATCTCCATTTTAGTTAGCATCCTGCTGTTTGCATTATCATCAAAAATCCAAAGTTTCATGAAGGGACTTCAATAACGGTCTCTTATTGAAATGAACAAATACAAGTTTCTATGTGAAGAGTAGCCAAACGGGTTACTCTTTTTTTGTATAACCATAGCAATCTCCACACAAACGCAATATAATGTGATATTTCTAGGAAAACAAAACATACCTAATAGACTAATGCAACTTTGTAAGAGAGCTGACTATTTATCTAAAGAGGAGCTTCTTAAACATAAAGACTGCGTCATCGATTTACTCGATGAACGGGAAATTTGCGAATAAAAGACCAAAACTCCAACTCATTCATGGTTTAAAATACTGATAAGCTGGAGTTTTCTTATTGCTATATATACAAATAAAATAAAGATTACTAAAGGGCTATATGTGAAAAAACTATTTCTTTTGGAGGATTTCAATAAAAGAAATAGTTTTTTGGTTGTTGCAGTAAATGAAGTCATGTAGAGGGCTACTAA
>NZ_JBFUIN010000341.1:0-3413 GCF_056401855.1 Bacillus sp. P4_D3 | reverse complement strand
TGTCAAAGAAGAATAAAAAGCCGGTATCTGTATTACAAAAAAAGAAAGAAGTCGTAAATGAATGAGTTGCAGCATGCCAATACTCTTTTGAAATAAAGTGATATTGGTATTTAAAAGGAGAGAGTTTACATGATAGAGAGTAAAGTTGTAGATTCTGTACCAACTCTTAATGAGAATAGTTGTCAAATATGGTGGGCGAGAATTTCAGATTTACAATCATGGCATTACAATTTACTAAATGATGTAGAGCGAGAGAAAGCAAATTCATATCATCATTCGGCAGATCGTGCACGTTTTATAATAGGTTGTGTAATTAGTAGGTTAGTTCTTGGAAAGATACTTTCTATGTCGCCAGTTCAAGTACCGATTGATCGAATGTGCCCGGTATGTAAGTTACAACACGGTAGACCTCAATTACCAGAAGGTATGCCGCAAATATCCGTTTCCCATTCGGGTGAGTGGGTTATCGTGGCATTTACAGAATCTGCACCTGTTGGTGTTGATGTTGAACAAATGAATCCAAATATAGATGTTATGAAAATGGCAGAGGGCGTATTAACAGACATTGAAATAGCACAAGTTATGAAATTACCTGATGAACAGCGACTAGAAGGATTTTTAACATATTGGACTCGAAAAGAAGCAGTGCTGAAAGCGACAGGTGAAGGACTATTGATTCCACCAGTAGAAATTACAGTATCAGCTCCAAATGACCCTCCCGAATTGTTAATTTTTAAGGATAGACAAGAGTTAGCAGAAAATACAGTGATGGAAGATGTAAGACCTAGTTTAGATTATATGGCTTCCATTGCAATATTTAGTAAAGAAGTAACTGAAATTATGCAGTTAGACGCGGTATCGCTATTAAATTATAAATCAATTTAATAAAATATTTTATAGAAGAGGTGTTCCTCATGTTAGTGGCGGAAAATAGAAAAAGCGAATTAACTTATAATGTACAAGCAATTAAAAATATTTTATTTTCTGGAGATACATCATCTATTCTTGCTTTAGAAAAGCTTTTGAATGATACAGTTCAATTTGATGTTCTAGAACAAGAGGTAATTGATAGACAGTACATTCCGAAAGAAGCAAAAAATTTCTTTGATAAAAACGGAACATTTCTTTACCGCGTATCTAATGTTAGTTATAAAGGTAAGGTGTTATCTGAAAATCTAATTTTTGCAGACACTTCGTTTTTACCACATACTATAAAGCAAAAATTAGAGGATGGAAATATTCCAGTTGAAAAACTTATAGAAAAGATGGAAGTAAGAAGAAACGTATTATATGAAGGATATCAGCCATCTGGAAATATTATTGAATTGTTTGATGGATGTTCTGTTTCAGCGAATGTTTATCCAACTAGAAAATATCAAATTGTAAGGAACTGCAAATGTATATTTTATATTTGTGAAGTGTATCATGCAGAGAATATAAAGGAACTACTTAAATAAGAAATAAACAAAAAAACCAGCCTACAAAATGGCTGGTTTTTTTGTTTATTTAACCGCTTCTTTTAACTCTTTACCTGCTTTAAATGCTGGAACTTTACCAGCAGCAATCTGAATTTCTTCTCCAGTTTGCGGATTACGCCCTGTACGAGCAGATCTTTCACGCACTTCAAAAGTTCCAAAGCCGATTAGTTGAACTTTATCGCCAGATTGTAATGCAGTAGCAATTGTGTCAAATACGGATTGTACAGCTGCAGAAGCTTCCTTTTGAGAAATATCAGCTGATTGTGCCACGTTTTTAATTAATTCTGTTTTGTTCATGTTTTCACCTCATAAAAAATTTTTTAGAATGAATGTTTTAGTATAATGGTTAGTAAAGATAAAGCTAACTTTGTGATTAGAAAGAATGCTGTATATTTATGTTAATTTCGTTGAAAGAAACTGAATCCCTGCAAATTAAAGGGATTTATTAAGAATTGATGCATACGACAAGCTATAATATGAAGATGAGGGGGGAGTATAAGGATGATTTTTCGTGAAAAGAATGAGAAAGAAAGTATATTAATTCGTCAACATGATCATGGTTTTTTAGCTGGTGAGATTGCAAGCCATATAAAAGAAGATATTTTTGAAGATAAAACATACTTAAAAGAGACAATTGATGCAATATACGAACATGATAGAGGATGGATAGAGCTTGATAAAGTACCAATTTTGAATGATGCTAAAAATATTCCATATACATTTATGGATTGTCCAAGTTCATTACGCTTTGTTTTTTATACGATTGGTTTGAATGCAATTGAAGAGTCAAATCCATACGGGGCGTTACTTTGTAGTAAACATTTTTTATCGTTTCCATTAAATGAGGAAGACGAAGAGATGATGTCATTTTATACAGGGGAATTGGAACGACAAAAAAGAATATTGAAAACGTTAACAAAAGAACAATTTGCGATGTTCGATAAACATTATAGATTATTAAAGTTTTGTGATGAACTTTCTTTATATGTATGCATGAATAAGCCTGGTGTAAAAAAGAAAAATGAAATTGATTTGTTTAAAGATGGTTTTGAAGGAACAGAAATCTTTAATAGTAAGGATGAGAAACCTATTCGAGCTGATTGGGTGGATGAAGAAACAATTCGAATTACACCGTTTCCATTTAAAACGGAATTTCATACGTACGTAAAATATAAAACTATAAATAAACATGAAATTAATGAAAAAGGGATTGTAAAAGCTGATAGAGAATCGGAAATGAAGAAACAAAACATTCGTTTCATACAATAAGGAGGCGATGTAAATTGAAAGATTACATGTTAAAACAGTTTGATTATCATGTATGGGCTAATACACGCTTATTCAATCGATTAAAAGAGCTACCAAATTATGAGATAATCTTCAACGAAAAGGTTCAGAGTGTATTTCCATCAATTAAGGATACTTTTGCACATATTTATATTACTGATCACGTATGGTTACACATATTACATGGTAAAAGTATGAGTGAGGCAATACAAGATCGTGAAAAACTACAAAAACAAGTCGAAGCAAAGTCGTTACATGAATTAGAAAAAATGTTTATAAATATGGCCAATCAGTATAAAGAATTTCTAAGTACACTAAAAGAAGTAAATGCTGTATTTGTTATTGAGAACCCTTATGTAGGGAAATTAGAAACTTCAATTTTAGAGCTAGTACAACACGTCGTAAATCATGGTACATATCATAGAGGGAATATAACAGCGATGATTCGTCAACTTGGTCATTCCTCGACTATGATGGATTTTGTACTTTATTTACATATGGTTCAGAAGGATGGGGAATAATATAGTTTGAAAAAGGAATGCTCATTATATATGAGTCATTCTTTTTTTGATAGATTAACTGTGGCTTTAAAATAAAGTTATACTGTTTAAAGAAAGCGTTATTTATGTTAATCATGAAGGCATATTC
>NZ_JBFUIN010000340.1:0-3415 GCF_056401855.1 Bacillus sp. P4_D3 | reverse complement strand
GTCGAATGTAACTTACATTACGTTAAATACTGCAAAAGAAGGACCTATGCAAAATGTGATGTTTCGTAGAGTTTTATATAAAATTATTCATGGTAATAAAATTGTTGAAGAATTACAGGGAGAGCGCGGAGAAGTAGCGGATGAATTAGTACTCACAAAGAACGGTACAATTCAAATTAACAGGGATATACATACACTTATTAAATGCAGCTCTTACCGTAATGAAACACTGCGATTATATACATTTACAGGGCAAGATCACGTTGAAGATGCGCATTGGATACAAAAAGAATGTGCAAAATACGGAATTAAAATTGATATTGAGTTTCTTGAACAAGAAGAATTATTGCAAACAAGTACGATACAAAAGGCTGATATAATGCACGATAGTGCGACGATTAGCGAACGGATAGAAGATAGTTTACTATATATGTTTCTTACAAAAAATAGCTTTATTCATCAGCATAGCGATATAAACTTTAACGAAGTATTACAGCCTTATTTTACAGAAAATCAATTAGAGAAACGGGTGACACTGTTACGCGATATTGAGGGCACACTGTTACGTGAAATACATATCATTCCTTTATATCGTAATAAACAGCGAGTAAGTTCACACGAAAAAATACAAAATGTAATGATTAATTCACAAGGCTGGATTGATTATTACGATATATGGTTTAAAGCTTGATATATAAAGGTTCTTATGCATTTTGATGAAATGCGTAAGAACCTTTTTTTATATAAAAAGGAGGTTTGTTTTACACATTGTTACGCTACTTATTATAAAAGTTCGTTTACAGCGTAACAGTGTTATGTTACATTGTTATCAGGAAGGAGTGTTATACAGTTGAGTACAGATTTAATTTCAAAAAAAGATTTATTAGAACTAACTGGTATTTCATACGGACAGTTATATAGGTGGAAGAGAAAAAATTTAATACCGGAAGATTGGTTTGTACGGAAGTCAACGTTCACAGGCCAGGAAACATTTTTTCCGAAAGAAAAGATATTAGAACGTATTGATAAAATCCAAACGATGAAAGAGGATTTATCACTTGATGAATTAGCAAATATGTTTTCACCGAGCGTGACAGAAATTCTTTTAACAAAGGATGATTTGTTACGTAAGGGTATTGCATCAGAACCAGTCTTACAATTTTTTATAGAACAAACGAATAAAACGGCAGAGTTTCAATTTGCAGATATTCTTTACGTGTATATGTTAGAAGAACTTCTTCAATCAGGAGACGTTAGTTTAGAAGAGGGGAAAATGGTCTTACAAGTATTAAGTGAAAATTACGAAGCGATTAAGCATAAAAATTGTGACGTAATTATCGTTCGAAAGTTAGGGATTTCTACATGTTTCTTAGTTTCAAATGTGGATGATTTAATTTTTGAAAAGGGAACAAAAATTGTTTTACGTGAAGCGATTACGAAATATACCGAAGCATTAAAAACTAAACTGTTGTAGTGGAGGAGAAATCATGCGTACAGAAAATTTAATTATAAACGGTTACGGTACATCGAATGGCGGTGAGTTTCACAAAGTACAGCTAAACGGAAAAGGAACTGTTAATGGAAACGTTGAATGTGAGCAATTTGAATGTAATGGTTACGGTGCAGTTACTGGTGATTTGAAAAGTAGTAATGCAAGAATTAGCGGATCGGGTAAAGTTGATGGTACAGTTAGCGCAGAAATGATGCGAATCGATGGGAAAGCGACAATTACACAAGATGTAAAGGCGAACAGTTTAAAAATTGCAGGAAAAGGTACGATAGGTGGAAATGTCACCGGTGAAGAATTTAAAATCAATGGCCAAGCGACGATTGATGGTAATTGCGAGGTTGATGTTTTTTCTTCAGAGGGACAGTTTACGGTAGGTGGTTTATTAAGCGCAGATGAAATTAATATTAATATTCACGGTACATGTAGAGCGAAAGAAATTGGCGGTCAAACAATTAAAGTAAGACATAGATTGAGTACTTTTAGTAAACTTTTTAAAACAGTATTTGGCCTGCAGTTAGAGGCTGAATTGTTAGAAGGTGACAATATCGATATTGATTATGCTCACATTAAAACGGTAAGAGGAAACAATGTTACAGTAGGACCGAACTGTGAGATTGATCTTATTGAATATACAGGTGTACTTAATGTTGATAAAAATGCAAGTGTGAAAGAAATTAAGCAGGTTTAAAGGAAGGGAGCAATCGATATGGAAAATCAACATAGTCTTACTGTTAATGGATCAGGTAGCTCGGCAGGTGGAGATTATAATAAAGTGAAGATTCGCGGCGAAGGAACAATCTCTAATAATATGAGTTGTAATGATTTTAAAACGTATGGTACGAGTGAAGTACGTGGCAATATGAAAGCGAAAAATTATGTCGTGTATGGAGATAGTGAAGTACAGGGGAATATGGAGGCGGAATATGTAAAAGTATATGGCAATGCCCAAGTACAAGGTGACGGACAAATTAATAAAACAAAAGTTAGAGGTATGATAGAATTTAAAGGTAAGCTATCCGGTGATTTCGTAGATGTGAAAGGCGCTTTAAATGTGAAGGGAGATATAGAAGTAGAGGAATTATTACTAACTGGTGGTCTTGAAAGTGATGGTTTGCTTAATGCTGAAAATATTGAAATCTCACTTCGTTATGAAGGAAGTAAAGTGAGAGAAATCGGTGGGAAAAAGATTACAGTACGTAAAAAAGCGAGATTTATTCCTTTTACAAGTCATGCAGGAAGCCTTCAAACATCAATTATTGAGGGGGATGATATTTATTTAGAACATACAATAGCAGACGTAGTAAGAGGAAATCATGTTATAATTGGCCCTGGCTGTGAAATTAGTGTTGTAGAATATCATACTAGTTTTAACCAAAAAGGGAATTCAGTCGTAAAAGAACACAAACAAATATAAGTAGTATGAGGGAGAGCAAGAAATATGGTTGAGAAGAATAATAAACTCGGCTTCGTTGTTGCCGGTTTATTGCTGGGTATCTTAATGGCATCAATGGATAATACCATTGTCGTAACAGCAATGGGAACGATTGTTGGTGACTTAGGAGGTCTTGAAAACTTTGTATGGGTTGTTTCTGCCTATATGGTTGCAGAAATGGCAGGTATGCCGATTTTCGGTAAGTTATCAGATATGTATGGTAGAAAGAGATTCTTTATTTTCGGTTTAATCGTCTTTATGATTGGTTCGGCACTTTGTGGTACTGCTGAAAATATTACACAGTTAGGTATTTATCGTGCCATTCAAGGTATTGGCGGCGGGGCACTAGTGCCGATCGCATTTACTATCGTTTTTGATATTTTCCCTCCAGAAAAGCGCGGGAAAATGGGTGGTTTATTCGGAGCAGTATTTGGTTTATCAAGTATTTTCGGGCCGTTACTTGGCGCATATAT
>NZ_JBFUIN010000339.1:0-3445 GCF_056401855.1 Bacillus sp. P4_D3 | reverse complement strand
TTTCTAATGAGCTATTTGAAAGTGTTTTAAATACAAACACTTCAATTAAAAAAGCAACAAAGAATAAAATACTTAACCAAAACGAGACATAGCTAAGCCAAGAATGTCTTTTCGTTCCCCAATACACTCCCATACCGATCTCCTTTAAACGTAGTCTATATTATATTAATTATACACCCGCTTAACAAATTCCTCTATTTTTCGACAAACATTACATACATTGAACCTCTAATCCGTTTATCAGCTAAAAGACTGTCTCTAATAACACTAATGCTATTTTGAGACAGCCTCCCCTTTTTATACTTTAAATCTTTCAATTAATACTTGTAACTCTTCAGCCATTTGAGCTAGTGTACCAGCTGCAGAACCAATTTCCTCCATGGAAGCTAGCTGCTCCTCAGCTGACGCTGCAACACTTTGTGTACTCGTCGCGTTATTTTGTGCTGTCATTGCAATTTGGCCAACTGAAATGGATACTTCATTTGCACCTTTTGACATTCCATTAGCCGTTTCAACCATCGTTTTAATTTGATCAACAATTTCATTTGTAGATTGTAAAATCTCAGCAAAATTTTGTTTTGTTTCATTTGCAATAACAAGTCCAGATTGCACTTCTTCATTTACATTATTCATAGACTTTACTGTCTTGCTCATATCGTCTTGTATTTCACAAATTAATTTACTAATTTCACTTGATGATACACTAGATTGTTCTGCTAATTTTCGTACTTCATCAGCAACGATTGCAAAGCCTCTTCCATGCTCACCAGCTCTTGCAGCCTCAATTGCTGCATTTAAAGCTAGAAGATTTGTCTGATCTGCAATATTTTGAATGACTTCTAAAATATCACCAATTTGCTTTGATTTGTTATTCAACAACTGAATAACAGCATCTGACTGTGAAACAGATTCCGCAATAGATTGCATTTGATTTACTGTTTTTCCAACTAGCTTTCCGCCATCTTCTGCTTTTTCGCGAGTGTGAGCAGAAGCAGTATTAATAGATGATGAGCTATTTGCTACATGCTGAATCCCTTCTGTTACATCAAACAGTAACATAGCACCATTTTCTACGCTTGCGTTTTGCGTCGTTGCACCACTTGATATTTCATCCATTGCTGATGTAATTTGTTCAGTCGCTTCACTCGCCTGTCTCACACTTGCTGTTAACTCTTCAGATGCAGCTGCAACATGCCCCGCTGAAGTATTAATTCTTCCAATTAATGTACGTAGTGAATGAGTCATCTCATTAAAACCTTTAGCAAGTTGTCCAATTTCATCATTTGAATGTATTTGAATCGTTTGAGTTAAGTCCCCTTCGCTTATTTCTTTAGAAGTGACAACTAATTGTTTTAAAGGTTTGGTAATAGAAAGTGTCACGAAATAAATAAGCGCTCCGCCTACAACTAATGAAATAAACATTACAATTAACATATTATAAAATACAGGTTGAGCAGCTTCAACTACTTCATTTGAATACATCGTCCCCGCAATTTTCCAACCTGTTTTTAAATTTGTCGCGAATACCATTTTCTTTTCACTACCACCATAAGTGTATGAAAAAGTGCCATGGTTATCTTCGTATATTTTCTTTCCCCAAGAATCATCTGCCTTGTCACCCGATTTTTCTTGAGGGTGAGCAATTATTTTTTGTTTTCCATCTAAAATGAAAGCATAGCCTTTTTTACCAATATTGATTAACTTTGTTGTTTTTAATAAATTATCTAAACTTAAATCTACCGCAATAACACCATTTTTATCTTCAGTTTGTTTTGCGATTGTTACGACAATATGTCCATTCCCTTGTGCCTTATATGGTTCAGTGACAACAATTCCACCTTGCTTATTCACTGCATCTTTATACCAAGAACGCGCTGTTGGATCATAATCTGCTGCCATTTGTATATTTGGTTCTTGTACAAATTTTTTATCGTTTCCAGCAACATACACTTGTTCTACATCTTTGTTCAAACTAATATATTGGGATAATGTTTTTCTTAGTTCATCCTGATTATCTCCTTGATACATATCACTATGAATCACTCGTGCAAAATTATTTACATCGTTGAATTTCGCTTCAATCATTTGATTGATTAAATTATCCAATATTTTTATATTATCCTGAGCGCTACTCATAATTTGTGATTCAAAATTCTTTTTAGCTGTTTGATACGACATGCCCCCAATAATAGAGACTGCCGCAATTAATATAACAAAAAATGAAATTAATAGCTTTTTTGCTACTTTCATATCTCTAAACCAACTTACTAGTTTACTCATTATAAACCTCCTGCATTTCAATATTAAGCTTTAAAGATTAAATAGAGCTAATTTTGAATATATTCCATTCCTTAGTTTCTATTTTTATAACTTGTTTTGATGAACACTTTGTAAAGTTTAAACAAATTAATTTCTTTTGTCTATATATACGAATAACATTATTATAAAATTTACAAATACAAAAAAACCAAAGGAACAAGCCCTTTGGTTTTTTACATTTTTTTATGTTGTTTAGAAACCTTTTTCCATCTATCTCGTTCCGCTCTTGCCAGAGTAATGTTTTGTTTTCTCATAACATATGCCAATTCTCTTTGCAGTTTTTTATAGCTTAGTAAGCGCTCTACGGGTATAGTTCCGTTATCTATAGCACTTCGCACTGCACATCCTGGTTCACCTTCATGTTTACAATCTCGAAAGCGGCAAGTATTTGCAAGATCTTCAATATCGGAAAATGTAGTTTGAATTGCCGCGCTTCCTTCCCAAAGCTGAAGTTCCCTCATACCAGGCGTGTCAATTACTAAACCGCCACTCGGTAATTGGAACAATTCACGGTGAGTTGTCGTATGCCTTCCTTTACTATCTTCTTCACGTATATCTCCGGTTTTTGCTACATCTGTTCCTATTAATGCATTTAACAAAGTAGATTTCCCTGCACCTGAAGATCCAACTAAAGCAATTGTTTTTCCTGGTGAAACAAATTGTTGCAATGATTCTATTCCGACGTACACTAAGCTATCAACAACAAATATCGGAACACCGATTGCTACCGCTTCAGTTTCTGCAATTTTCTGTTCCACATCTTCACATAAACTACTCTTCGTTAAAACAATAACAGGCATTGCACCGCTCTCATAAGCCACCAGCAAATAACGTTCCATCCTTCTTACGTTGAAATCATGGTTAAGTGCATTCACTAAAAATAGATAATCTACATTTGTTGCGATAATTTGTTCTTCAGTTCTGTTACCAGCTTCTTGTCTTGAAAAAGAACTTCTTCTCGGAAAAATACGGTGAATAATTGCCTTTTTCTCATTTTCTATTTTCTTTATATACACCCAATCACCAACTGCCGGATAATCCCCCTTCGTTAACGCTTCATGCCGAAACTTCCCAGACAGTTCTGCCATATATTCACCGTCACTACAAATAATCCGATATATATGCT
>NZ_JBFUIN010000338.1:0-3450 GCF_056401855.1 Bacillus sp. P4_D3 | reverse complement strand
GAAGGATATAGCGATTGGGCTGAAAACTTCAACAGAAAATGCAGATCAAATTAAGCTGAAATATGGACATGCTTTTTATGATACAGCATCTGAAGAAGAGATGTTTACGGTTCCTATTATGGGAAGCGATCAAACAGAACAATATTCTCAGTTGGAATTATCGGATATAATAGAGGCTCGTGTAGAGGAAATTTTAATGTTTGTTCAAGATGAAGTGCATAAGTTAGGAGTAAAGCAAGCTGCTTCTGGATATGTACTAACTGGTGGGATAGCTTCTATGTCAGGTGTTCTTGATCTTGCATACGATATTTTACATGAAAATGTTCGTATAGCAACTCCTGATTATATTGGTGTTCGTGAGCCTCAATATACAAGTGGAGTTGGATTAATTAAACATTCTTATCAAAAAGCTAAATTACGTGGGAAAAATGTGCAGGAAAAGCAAGAACATTTTGAACCAGTACCAGCACCAATGCCGGTACAACAGCAACCTGCGAAACAGAAAAATCGTAATCAAAATAATACTAATCAAAATGATGACCGCATGATGTCAAAAGTAAAACGTGTATTCCGTTATTTATGGGATTAAAATTGGACACGAAAAATGAGGTTCTAGGGGGATTTCGACATGTTAGAGTTTGATACTACTCAAGATCAATTAGCAAATATAAAAGTTATCGGTGTCGGCGGTGGCGGAAACAATGCTGTAAACCGTATGATTGAACATGGTGTACAAGGTGTAGACTTTATCGCTGTGAATACTGATGCACAAGCATTAAATCTATCAAAAGCTGAAACGAAAATGCAAATTGGTGGAAAATTAACGCGTGGACTTGGTGCAGGCGCAAACCCTGAAGTAGGGAAAAAAGCTGCAGAAGAAAGTAAAGAACAGATTCAGGAAGCACTTCGTGGTGCGGATATGGTCTTCGTAACTGCTGGTATGGGCGGCGGAACTGGAACTGGTGCAGCTCCAGTTGTTGCTCAAGTTGCAAAAGAACTAGGTGCGTTAACAGTTGGTGTTGTAACACGCCCATTTACATTTGAAGGACGTAAACGTGCAACTCAAGCTGCATCTGGTATTGCATCATTTAAAGAAAATGTAGATACACTTATTGTAATTCCAAATGATCGCTTATTAGAGATTGTTGATAAAAATACGCCAATGTTAGAAGCGTTCCGTGAAGCAGATAACGTATTACGTCAAGGTGTTCAAGGTATTTCTGATTTAATTGCTACACCAGGTCTAATCAACTTAGACTTTGCAGACGTAAAAACAATTATGTCTAATAGAGGTTCTGCTTTAATGGGTATCGGTTCTGGTAATGGTGAAAATCGTGCAGCTGAAGCTGCGAAAAAAGCGATTTCTAGTCCATTACTAGAAACATCTATTGATGGAGCTCAAGGTGTTATTATGAACATTACGGGCGGCGCAAACTTAAGTTTATATGAAGTACAAGAAGCGGCAGACATTGTAGCTTCAGCTTCGGATCCAGAAGTAAATATGATCTTCGGTTCTGTTATTAATGAAGGATTAAAAGATGATATCGTTGTCACTGTAATTGCAACTGGTTTTGATGATAGTGCTTCGACGCAGCCACCAAAACCAATTATCCGTCCGACTGCGAATCATTCACAACAACAACAACAACCAGTAGCTCAACCTTCAAAACAACGTGAAGTTAAGCGTGAAATGAAACGTGAAGAGCCGGTTATGCATGATCGTCATACAGATTCAGATGACATCGATATTCCAGCATTCTTACGTAACCGTCGTAGACGATAAAAGAAAAGGAGCTTTCATGCTCCTTTTTTTTGTTGTCTAAATGGAAAAGATCTGCTAAGCAGATCTTTTTTTATTATTTTGCATATGGAGAGTCCAGTCCTATTTTTAAGCTATAAGCTGTGATAAATAAAGTGAAACTTTAATTAGTAGGGGTTGTTCATCCAAAATGATTGTTAGCCCGACTCCCGCTTAACTTCTGTACTTTTTTGTAGCAGAATTTTGAGGCAGGGGTGTTACTGCCCGCAAATAGCAAGATTAGCTTTGTATATATATAATTCAATTATTATGTATACAAGTAAGAGATTTATATTATTCTATGAAAAATACACTTTTATTTTTTACCGACAGATTATGTCTAGAAATCACAAAATAACAAAAAAAAACCCTCCACCAATTGACACACTTTCCTATTGGATATGCATTATACTAGTCTCAACTTAAAAAAAGAGGTGAATTGTTTGGTTGTTTACGCCGACATTGTTTGGTTGTTAAACGCCTGCATTGATTTTCTTTTACTTTTATTAACAGCCACCGTGTTAAAAAAGAGAATCAAAAGATGGAGGCTTGTGTTAGGGGCATTTATAGGTTCAACTATTGTTATTTTCGCCTTTACGCCTTTTGCTTCTATGATGACACATCCAATTATGAAACTATTGTATTCGTTACTTATTGTGTATACAGCATTTGGATTTTCAACATTTAGAAATTATGCACAAACTGTTTTTACTTTCTATTTTGTAACCTTTATGGTTGGTGGAGGATTAATTGGAACGCATTACTTTTTACAAACGAACGAAATGGTAAATGGGTTAGTTCAATCTAAATCAGTTTCTTACGGTGATCCAATTAGTTGGTTGTTTGTTATTTTTGGTTTTCCAGTAATTTATTATTTTTCTAAAAAGCGTATAGAAAGCGTAGAGGTCACAAAGATACACTATGATCAAATCGTGAAAGTGAAAATTCAATTAGCTGGAGAGGAACTAGAACTAGCAGGTCTAATTGATAGTGGGAACCAACTTTATGACCCGTTAACAAAAACACCCGTTATGATTATGCATATTTCATCATTAGAACATTGTTTGCCAGCTTGGTTAACAGAACAAATTTATTCCAAAACAGAAATTCCTCAAATACCAGAAAATGATTCTGGATGGGCGACGAAACTACGTTTAATTCCTTTCCGAGCAGTAGGAGTAGAGAATCAATTTTTATGGGCAATTAAGCCAGATTGTGTGCAAGTTTATCATGAAGGTTTGGTTGTTGTAAACAAAGTACTGATTGGATTAAATACACAACAATTATCTACCAATGGAGAGTATCAATGCATTGTACATCCGAAAATGTTGATTTCGCAAAAGATGGTAATTGCTTAATTATGAGAGGCGGGATAATATGGTGAAATTTAAATTTTATTTGGTATACCTTTGGTATAAAGTATTGCTGAAATTAGGAATTAAGACCGATGAAATTTATTATATTGGCGGAAGTGAAGCGTTGCCACCGCCGTTAACGAAAGACGAAGAGGCAGTTCTTTTGAATAAATTACCAAATGGAGATCAAGCTGCCAGATCGATGCTTATTGAACGTAATCTACGGCTTGTTGTATATATAGCAAGAAAATTTGAAAATACAGGGATAAATATTGAGGATTTGATTAGTATAGGAAC
>NZ_JBFUIN010000337.1:0-3451 GCF_056401855.1 Bacillus sp. P4_D3 | reverse complement strand
ACCGAGTGGCTGTATTAACAGAAATAGAGCCAAATAAAAAATACGAGATCGACTACATACCAAAGCCAGACGTATATTTTTCATTATTAACACGCATTCCCTTCTTATTGAGAGAACCGAGGGAGATAGAAGATACATTTTTCTCAAAGAGAATGACAGAGGCAGAACAACAAACATTTGAGGAAAAAGATTTATCAAATAAAGACGTTATAGCGATAGAAACGTATACGAGGCCTCGAAGTAATAGAGGTGGGAAATGGGAATGTTTCTTATATTTCACTGAAGGAGAAGATTTCGTTCAAATAGATGTAGATCGTAATCGATATGACTGGGTGAGCCTCTATGCGGTTAATAAGAAATTGTATGACGTGTTAAAAATGCCGTATAAAAAATTAATTGACCCGAGACAATTCTCATTAGGAGGTATTGAATAATGCAAGTATCAATGGGAGATGGTGGTTCTGGTGGTGGAGAAGAAGTATTAGTTAATTTTCAAGAACTACTTGATATAGTAATGAAGTTAGAAAATATATATAAAATCCATGTAGACGTCATTGGAACGAATATTGAGAGTTTATTAAGCTGTGATTTTTATCAAAAAGGTGAAGCGATGAGAGTAATTGAAAAATATCCTGATATATTACACAAAACACTTGAATTGGCTGAACACTATTCTAGATCGGCGAAAGTTGTAGGAAATGTATGCGTGGAAATGCTTGAAAAGGATGAACAATTACGTGAAAGATTAAGTAAGTTGTAGAAATCACCATACGGCTGGGGGATGAAAACGAAATGGATGTGAAATATAGACCTGAACCATGGCAAGACATGGGGGATGGTATGAATCGAATTACAAAAGATGCACTCATGAAATTACGGTACGCAAATGAATCATTAAAAAGAATTGATGGAAGAATACGAGATTTAGACTCGGATGGTAGTATACATTTTAATCCTAAAGATCAATCGCAAAAAATCGGAGAATTACTTGAGAGCTATTCGACATTACAAAAATATTGCGGAGAAGCAGGGCGAGTAGTCTCTGAACATATAGATAAACCTTTTTTAGTAGAAATGGATAAATTCGCTCAAAAAATGAGAGATACATCTATTCTCAGTTTCACAACAAATAACCGAATTGGCTCTACAACAACGACAGTATTACCAGATGCGCACGCAGGGTACGGAAGTGTACCACAAACAATACAGACGAAAAAAGATAAAATAACAGTAGAAGATATTTTTAAAGATTCACCTGCATTTGATAACGTACTGAAAGCGGAATACAAAGAACTGAAAAAACAAAATCCAGATGCAAAGCTAGATTATGAAGAATACAAGAAAGTAGTCCCATCCACACGAGGATTTGAATACAAATCGATAGAAGATGAACAGAAAAAACTAGAAATGATACKTGACATAGCAATAGGCGGAGGAATCATCATCGCAACAATCCTTTGCCCACCACTCGGGGCCGCTGCCGCAGTAGTATACGGCGCTGTACAAATAAAAAGCGGTATTGACGGAGAAGACTGGGGAACACACAGGAAATTGAGCCAAGAAGAGCGGGTAGGAAACATCATTTTTGGCGGATTAGATGCAATCCCAGTTGTTGGAGCGGTAGGAAAAGGAGTAAAAGCATTCAAAGGCACGAATGAATTAGCTGATTTAGCGAAATTATTAAAATTCAAAGAAGGAATCCCTGGTTTCAATCCAAATTTGGGTAAAAATGTGGTACAATCGCTTAAGGAAAATAAGACTTTAAAGAATGCACTAGATGCTATGAAAAATACTCCTATTCCAGTAGCAGTTAGGATGGTGGATACTGGAATAGGAGTGAAGCTTCCTTATATAGAATCTTCAACTGTTGGAGAAGTAGCTGGAAAGTTTTCAAAGGCAAGTACGGCAGCTAAGGATGACGCTTATCAACTTGCTAAGGGTACGGGTAATAGTAGTAACGTAAACCCAAACAAAATTAAGCTAACTCAGGAAAGAGAAAAATACTATCGAAAGAAAATAGATGAAGCTAAAGCGCGAGGAGATTATAAAGCAGCAGATGATATTAGATATGATCGTCATTGTGAAGAAACGAAACAACCTTTAGAGCGTAAAGATTGGGATGCTAGGACTGAAAATTTAAGAAAGAGCCAAGAGCGTGGAAGAGAAGAAGAAATAAAAGGGAGAAAAGCTTTGGGAGAACATCTTGATCGCCAATTAGAGGACAATAACGCTGGTGAGGTTGTTACATATACATCTAGTGAAGGGCATCTTACGCGTCCAGATAGTATTGGGCGTAATGATAAGGGTGAAATTGATTTAGTTCATGATCACAAACACAAAATGGGTGAAAAAGAGCAAACTATTCATAACGACAGGCAAATGCGAGCTGAAAGAGAAATGCTCGAAGATAAAAATGGGAGTCATGTTGTGACAATATCAAGTGACAAACCTGATTTGAATGGGATTCCTCCTAAACCAAGACCAAGTGGACCTTTGGGTAAGGATAGTGATGTTTACTACACTGATCCAAATAGCGGTAAAGTGACTCATAAATGGGAGAACAATACACGTTTAACTGGTGGAGGTAGGTGGAAAAAGCTGTGAATAAAAATTATTATGTGACTATATTTTTTAATATTAAGGGGGATATACATGAAACCTGATTTTTTCACAATTACAATGTATCCTACAGTATCTTTTAACGAAGAAGAATTATTAGGTCGTCTTTTGGATGTGTTTGAGTCAAATGAAAAATTTGCTCCTACTCATTGGGGCAACTGTGAAACGGTACGGGTAGAATATAACCGTCAGGAAATTCTGGAAAAAGTAGTTTCAGAGCGTAGAGTATCAGAAGTTTACCTGTATCGTGATAAGTCTGTGAACTACACAGGACGTTTTCAAGTTAACTGGAGCCATCGTTCATTTTTAGAGTTTGAGTTTCATAAATCAATACCTAAAAAATTATGGGCTGCTTTTTTTGAGTTATCTGACCAAATCGCAGAAATTGCGAAACCAAGTTATGGAGTAACTCAAATTTTTTGGCCTTTATCATATCCGTGGAATACCGAACATGAACGCTTACAAATGTGGATGGAAATATCTTCCCAACCAATACCAGTTAGGTTTCTTCCTAACGGTCCCTTAGGGATAGGGGCTAGAACATACTTTAGTGGTCATATTTTAGAAATGTTTGATAAGGAATTATTACAAAGTAGTCCAGCTGTGGTATCTGAGCTAGATTGGGGTGGCCTTTGTATTGATATTTTAAATAATCCATTAGAGAGTGACAGTGATACATTACTTGATAATTGGCTACAAGTAATGAAGTATTTGGAACCAGCACAAGTAATGGCTATACCAAGTTTTGATGAAGATCAGATGGGTATAACTTATTCTCCAAATGTTGCTTGGAAGGACTATCTATTTACTTATATCATATGGTATTACAAAA
>NZ_JBFUIN010000336.1:0-3466 GCF_056401855.1 Bacillus sp. P4_D3 | reverse complement strand
GAACACCGTCTAACAGTCCAATTAACATCATTTGCATCGCCACTAAACCAGACATAATATTAAAACGCGAACCTGAAGCAGCATCTTTTAAAGAAAATGCTCCCATTAAGCTCGTATCAAATAAAACACTGGCTTCATTTGCGAACGGTTGTAGTTTTGCAAGTTCCTTACGCTCTGAAACAGATGCATGATCATACACTCTATTTTTATAAATAAATGAATTGGTAAACTTCGATATATCCGCATGCATACGTCTTTGCTCCTGCAACATAAAAAGGTTCGGATGTGCTTCTGATTTATTTACAGAATCAACAATCCCTGCATGATAAAACATATCTTCGCCGAGCCACTTTCGAACGAGTTCATGATTCGCCATCGCAATCGGAGGCAATTGTAAAAAGTCGCCACAAACGACAATACGTTTTCCAAGAGAAGCAGCTAATGCAATTTGCGGAACATATGCCATACTTACTTCATCTACGACAACTAAATCAAATGTACGCTCATAAATAAGTGAATCAATGGCACATTTTGATAGCGTTGCACCGATTACTTGCGCATTTTCAATATATTCTTTTTCTACTTCTTTAATTTTCGCTTTTTGCTTTCGAAGATCACTTTCAATCTCTTGTATACGCTTCTTATCAGCAGAAGTCGCTTTATATGATAAAATCTTTTCACGAAGATCTTGTCGTGTCTCTTCTAAATAAAGTCTTTCTTCTCCCCAAGATCCGTTCGTCGTTTCAACTAACTTCGATGCAAGTAACGTTTCATGATTTCGTATATGTTCATGTTGGCTAAAACCGTAACGGACGATTTCACCAGGTGTCCATTTCTTTTTCTTCTCAATTTGCTTCGTTACTTCACTCATTAATACGTCAACTGCCGCGTTACTATGAGCTAACACAAGTACCGATTTTCCTTTTTGATAATGAGCCGAAATAATACGTGATAAATTGTACGACTTCCCTGTTCCAGGCGGTCCCCACACATACGTTGTCGGATTGTAAAAAGAACGGTAAGCCAATTCATTTTTCGTATTTTTCATCTTTTCAATATGTTTCGGACTGCTCGTCCCATCAACAAGACGCTTTATACGATTACGTTTCAGCTTATCTTTATGTGCTTCTTTCAATCTCTCTTGCAGTTGTTCTAACAATTGCCACGGTTCACTGTATAAAACGGCTTCTCGTATTTCGCCTTGTATATAATCATTTAACTTCAATTCGATTTCTAATCCATGTACAGACAATACTTCCCCCGTCGCTTCCTCACCATCGAACTCAATTCGAATCGGTGAACCTTCAGGTAAGCTTACTTCAGAAATAAGCTGAAATACGTATACTGTACTTTCATAATCTGTATATAAAAAACGACCGTTAATGATAGAAATTTTACTACCACCTATCGTTTTCCAATGTTTAATTTCATATGCTAATGCATAATGCCACTCTTTCATTGTTTCCGATAATGAAGGAGTTTGAGTAATTGTATTCATAGTATAATCTCCTTCCTTCTCCCCAAACATACTTTCTCACTATACCATATAACACGCTAAAATTTGTAAGGTTTTTATCTTGCTTATTTTCTTAATTTTCAATAATATATTGTATATAATTTTCAGAAAGAAGGAGTGCACATGCCAGTTAGAAGAATCGAACACGTCGGACTTATGGTCACAAATTTAGAAACATCTATTTCATTTTATGAAAAAGTATTTGGCTTACAGCTCATTAAACGTATGGGGCATCCAAACCCAGACTTAAAACTCGCTTTTTTAGGTGTGGAAGAATCGAAAGAAACGATACTTGAACTAATTGAAGGTTATAACTCTTCCCTTCCGGCAGAAGGTAAAGTACATCACATTTGCTTCAAAGTGGATTCGTTAGAAGATGAAATTGAAAGAATACAGAAACATGGAGTAACTTTTTTACTAGGAGAAGAAATCGAAACATTACCGGATGGAACACGTTACATATTTTTTGCTGGTCCTGATGGAGAGTGGATTGAGTTTTTTGAAACGGAGAGATAGAAAAGAAGCCGGAATTCCGGCCCCTTTTTTCGCAAGTGCAGCAACGGTTTGAACACTAGTAACAATTAAACATACCTTCAACCTGAAAATTCACCAAGATTAAGAAACAATCATTTTGTTGGGAGTAGTGGATGATGAATACAGTCTATATTATTGTTTTTTGGGTGCTTATACTTTTTCCACTCCTTTATGTAATCAAGATAAAGAATTGGAATATAAAAGTAGCTGCCGTATTTATTGGAAGGATTCTATTAAGTATCGTCTTTTTCTTAAATGGAATGTATGTAGGACTGCAACGAAATTGGGTACAACCTCCCTATGAAAAAGAATGGGATTTCTTTATAAAATCTCTGCAACATGGAAAGACTGAAGCACTTATAGAATTATTACTTCTAATTATTATCATTACTTTCGACTTAATAAATGTATTTTATTATATAAATAAAAAGAAATAAGGTGTTTTTCCTATTTCTTTTCTTACTGGGGTACCGCCCCATCGCCATCAAGCTAATATTTTTAATTACCCCCATAACGAAAATTTTATACATCGTTGACTATTGATAATGATACGTTATGTTAACCTTACATGTATGGAATATACATGGATTTATAACTTGATATAGAACATAAAAAAGAGGAGTTTATACTGTAAATAAGGGGACATACATATGGAATTAGAATCCGAGGTTAAAGCAATCGTTTTAGATTTAGATGGTACGTTATTAAATTCACAAAAGAAAGTGTCAGAAAGAAATAGAAAGGCTATACTGGAGTGTCTGAAGAAAGGATTAAAGGTTATTTTTGCTACAGCAAGGGCGCCACGATCAGTCAAAGTTTTTCTTCCTCACGAACTTCAAGACATTGCAACTATGATTTACTACAATGGAGCTTTGGTAGTGGATAACGCATTAGGTTACAGACAACATTACCCGATTGAATCAGCAATCACAAATGAAATTATAGAATTTGTTATTACTCACCAGGCTGATGCATGCCTCTCAGTTGAATCGGAAGATACATGGTACAGTAATAAAACATTGGATTACAACAAAACCATGAATGCAGTTGTAAATCCAATTGTAGTTCCATTAAATGAATTAAAAAAAGTTAGTGCTTCAAAATTACTAATCTCACAATATACTCATTATGAAAAACTACAAAAACAGTTTGCACATAAAGTAAGTACTATATGTACCGATGCAGGAACTTTAACTCAAATCATGGCAAAAGGTGTTTCTAAAGAACGAGCTGTAAGGGAAATCTGCACCCAAAATAATATCTCTATGGATAACATAATGGTCTTTGGAGACGATTGGAATGATTTAGAGCTATTCTATACATCTGGTTTTCCAATTGCTATGGGAAATGCAATACCTAAATTGAAGGATGCTGCATATTTTATTACCGATACCAATGATAAAGATGGTGTAGCTC
>NZ_JBFUIN010000335.1:0-3490 GCF_056401855.1 Bacillus sp. P4_D3 | reverse complement strand
ACATAGCTCATACTTCATTAACCCAACCTTTCAATCGATTAGAAGCTAATAAAAATATTTACATGAGTACGGAAGCACTTAACCAACAATCTATATCAACTATTTTCGTCTTATTTGTTTATTAGATTCTACAAATTTGAAATTCCCCTCATACACATAAACTTATCTTAATGTGTATGAGGGATAAGCCCTACCTTTTCTTTATTTCTTTTTTACTTTTATACGATAAGATAAGCAATCATATAGTGAAGCTTGCTCTTTATATCGCGATTGTTCAAAATCAAATGCTCCGCCTGGGAAGAATCCTACAATACTTAAACCTGCTTCAGTACATAGATCGCTAATCTCTTCAACTGAATAACAACGTAAAGACTGTGTCACAATATCATTTGGATAATTAGGATTCCACCAATGATCTAACATTCTTTCATTTATACTATCATATTCATATTTTCGCATAGCTGAACTTAATGACATTTCTTGTCCACTTATCTTTTTCCAATACAATGGTTGATAAATATCAATAAGTGCACATCCTTCATCCAATCTTTAATCCGTTTTAGTAGAAACAATTGCTCATCATCTGTTCCTACACCAAATCCATCTAAATAACTTACTACACCAAATTCTTCCGAAATGTCAATTTGATAGAAATCACCATGGTGAATCGTAATATCCTTACTTGAATGATCCCTTGCAAATTCAACTAATTCTGTTACAAGTTCAACTGTAATCATTTTTACATTTAACTTAGACATCGCCCTTGCGAATCCACCATTTCCTGCACCAAGTTCTAACATCGTTTGAAATGGATGACCAACTTGTTCTTGAACTTCTTTAGCAACCTGCTCTAGCCAGTTTTCTATATTTATATCATAATTCGGCAGTTCAAATTGTTTTTTGTAAAATTCCTTCACATTTAATTCGTTCATTATTATTCTCCTCCTGCCATAGATTTTTCTACTACAAGTGAGAAACTAAATTTCTGATACCCCTGCAAACCCCCCCTTATTATTTCCCTATATTCACAATTTATCAAAAAATAAGAATTTTAAAGTATAAATTCAAAAAGCAGATAATGGATTATTCCACTATCTGCTTTCACATCATTCTATAGCTGCTTTTATTTCCCTTTTTGATACTCCACCCAATCACCAGAAATGATAACTTTCTTTAACATTTCTCTATCTTGAGCAACATACACATATGCATGTGTTTCTATATCCCAAAAATAAATAGTTTGGGTGATCCGGTCATATAAATCACTCTCGGGATTACCTGTATATTCTTCAAGTTCATCTAATTTTTGCAGAACATCACTATTTACTTCATAAACTTCCCCATATACTTTTTCCTCGTTTGAACAAACCATTGCAGGATACCCTTCGTTTGTATCAAATAATTTGCCATACGTCCATGCTCCGTCTGCGATGCATGTTGCACCTCGCATATAATGAGCATTCGTTTGCTCTTTTCTTAACGTGCCATACACGAAAACATGATGCATATGTCCCTATCCCCTTTTTATTGCTCTTTACTTTCTAATTTGTAAATATGCACGAATCATAAAGTAACTCACTTCACCTGGAAGCTGTTCTTTAATAGATTTCAAACCACCTTCTGCATTTTGTACGGCAGTTTCAATAAGAGCTTCATACTCTGTTGGAACAAAGCTTTGCCATTCTACTTCCATACCATCTTCATGGCAACGGATTAAGTGGTTTTCAATCGTTTGTCTTGATAGACCTCTATCTTTCGCAATCTCATTTAAATCAATGCCTTGTTTATACATTTCATATGTTTCTATATGAGAATTCGCTGACGCTTTTCCTGATTTTTTACGCTCTGAAACAACTTCAGTCTTAATTGTTTCCGCATAGTTTGGGTTATCCTCAATAAAGTGCTGAACTGCTTGTAAGAAGTGAGACCCGTACTTCACAAGTTTGTGTTCTCCGATTCCTTTTACAGTTAGGAGTTCGGAGTCACTTTTTGGCATTTTCGCACACATATCTTTTAACGTTTGGTCAGAGAAAATAACGAACGGCGGTACACCTTCTCCTTGCGCAATTTCTTTACGCACTTCACGAAGCACTTCAAATAAAGGATGGTCTTGAACAATTTGTCTCGTTTCTACTCGTTCTTTGCGTAAAACATTCTCTTTACCAAGTAATACTTCTTTTCCTTTTTCCGTTACTTTTAATGTCGGATACGTACCATGTTCAACTGCAATTAACTCATCTGAAATTAAAAACTCAATAAACTCACTGACTTCTTTTACACTACGGTTTGACAAAAGACCGTATGTTGGCAAAGTATGAAAATTAAATTCAATGACTTTCTTATTTTTAGATCCAGTTAATACTTGTGCAATCATTTGTTTTCCGAATCGTTGGTTCGTTCGAATCATACAAGATAGTACCATTTGTGATTCTCTCGTCACATCGATACTTTCACGGTCGTCCGTACAATTACCGCAGCGACCACAATCTTCTTTCGGCTCTTCTCCGAAGTATTGCAAAATAAATGATTGTAAACATTGTTCTGTATGACAGTAATCGGTCATATTTTGGAGTTTTTCAAGTTCGTTTGAAAAACGTGATTCTCCAGTTGATTGATCGATTAAAAAGCGTTGTACTTGCACATCTTGAGAAGAATATAACAAAATACATTCACTATCTAATCCGTCACGACCAGCACGTCCTGCTTCTTGATAGTAACTTTCCATATTTTTTGGCAGTTGATAATGAATAACGTAACGAATATTCGATTTATCAATCCCCATTCCAAACGCTGATGTCGCTACCATAACGCTGATTTCATCTCGTAAAAAGAGTTCTTGCTGTTCATTTCGATCGTGATCGCTCATACCAGCATGATATTTCGATACCGAAACTCCTGCTTTCCCTAAATCTTCATATAACTGATCGACTACTTTTCTTGTAGCTGCATAAATAATCCCAGATTCCTTCTGATTTTGACGAATATAATCTGCTAAATACGCATTACGATCCTGTCCTTTAATTACTGAAAACGATAAGTTCTCGCGTTCGAACGTTGTCATAATTGTATTTTCTTGATTAATTTCAAGCGTGTTACAAATATCATCACGCACTTGTGGTGTCGCGGTTGCTGTTAATGCTAAAACGAGTGGTTTTTCTGGAAGATAATCTAATATGCGATGTATATGTAAATAACTCGGGCGGAAATCATGACCCCACTGCGAAATACAGTGCGCCTCATCAATCGCTATCATCGGGATTTTCATATCGATAAGTTGATCAACAAACTCCATAGAATCAAGACGCTCAGGCGCCACGTAAAGCAACTTGTAATGCCCTTGTTTCGCCAATTGAATTCGTTGATTCGCTTCTGTAATAGAAATAGAACTATTAATATATGTAGCGGAAATACCGTTTTGTATTAATGTATCTACTTGATCTTTCATAAGTGAAATCAAAGGTGAGATAACTAATGTCGTTCCTTCGAATAC
>NZ_JBFUIN010000334.1:0-3517 GCF_056401855.1 Bacillus sp. P4_D3 | reverse complement strand
GAGATATACTCGTTCTCGGTTGTGCTGTCGCTTTCGCTGCCCATATTCTTGTTAACGGTTTCTTTTCTAAGAAAATATCACCTTTATTACTAAGTACTTCTCAAGTATTAGCTGTCGGTATATTTTCTTCTATTTGCGCTTTTTTGTTTGAAGATTGGGAAAAATTACTTTCAGTATCACTATGGACAAATCATTCCTTTTTATTCGCTCTATTTCTAACTTCTCTGTTTGCGACATCAATTGCCTTTTTCATTCAAACATCTGCACAAAAACACACTTCTCCAACGAGAGTAGCCATTATTTTCGCAATGGAGCCTGTTTTTGCAGCATTAACAGGCGTTCTAGTAGCAAATGAACAGCTTTCTATTTCTGCTGTTATTGGGTGTCTATGTATTTTCCTAGGTATGATTTTTGTTGAATTACCTTCAAAAACAAAAAAAGAAGCGCGGGCTGCGTGAAGTTACGCTTGCAACTTCCGCATAAAAGCCTTAGCGCTTTTTTTATCTGTAATTTCTTCTTCTTTCAATCGTTCTAATAACGCAACAAAATAACTGCCATCAAACTGTAACTGATGTTTAATCGTCGCTTCTATTGCTACGTTCACAATCCCATCAGATGCACCAGTATATCCTTGTCCAAACATAATAAATCCTTGTGCTTCCTCTGATAATTTAAATCCTTTCGTATGTAAGAATGAAAGATAATCTTCTACTGTTTGCATGATATTCCCACCTACTCAAAAATTCTCCACTTCCTATCATACATGTTTTTATACTCTATGAGAATGAAATTTCTTTGACAACTTTGTAAAGCAATCGTCTACTTCGTTAACAATGGAGGATTTCCTTACAACATGAAGGAATATGTACAGTGGCACTTATTTTATATTAAAGGGGAGACACGATGAAACAAGCACTATTAATTATCGATGCTCAGCAAGAATTAATTGATGGAAATGAACAAGAAAATGAAGTTTTTCGTAAAACTGAGCTATTAGCTACACTAAATACAGCTGTACAGAAAGCAATAGATTCAAATGCCCTTATTATTTTCGTAAGAGATACCGATGTTGCCTCTGGTAGCGGCGTGGGCTTTGAAGTACATAATCAAATTAAAGTACCTCAGTCTGCAATCCTTATTAATAAAGCAGCAACAAATTCATTCTATGGCACTTCTTTACTTGAACTTTTAAAAGAAGAGAAGATACATCATCTCGTTATAGGTGGATGTAAAACAGAACATTGCATTGACACAGCTGTTAGAACAGCAACTGTACAAGGATTCGATGTTACATTAATTAAAAATGGCCATTCAACAACTGATTCTAACGTATTAACTGCACAGCAAATTATCGAACATCATAATAAAACTTTACACGGTCATTATAATGTTGATCATTTTTCCGTTGTTAGAGATGTCGAGGAAGATATCTTTCAACCAATTCATGACCAATATCGCGACTAAATTAACGATAAAAAAGAATCCTTACGTGAAAAGGATTCTTTTTTATCCAAAAATTTGTGCTGCAATGCTATATAACTCATTATTCCTTTTTAATAATTGATTGCTATTTTTTATCATAATTGGCGGCATATTCACCTTTCGAAAACCAGAATTCTCTAATCCTTTCATAAAATTCACTTTCCCTTCTGGTACATCTATTCTTAATTTACCTTTATGCCCTTTTGCTAAATAATGTACCATTCTCATTTCCATCGCATCATTTTTACCAACAACTGGTCCTATTATTTTATTTTCTGGCGTTTGTATACTTATACCATATCCTAATACATTTTGTTTTGTATCCTTTATAACGATACATTGTTCACTTTGTATAATTCGATACTTTAAAAACTCTTCTCTATTTGTTCCAAATGCATCTTCGTCTATTTGTATTATTTCTTCTAAATCACATTCTTCATAATTCACAATATGCTCTTCATTTCCTACACAATGATAATTCGCATTGTACGAGTTACATATGTATTTAGAAACATAACTAACAGCTCTAAATCCTAGTTTTTTATATAAAGGCTTCCCCTCATCCGTAGCAATAAGCATAATTGGGATTTGAGTTGATACGCTTTTAACGCATGAATCCGTTATTATCTTTCCAATCCCTCTTCCTTTATAATCTGGATGTACAATTAACATTCCGATAGAAGCTAATGCCTCCCCGTATAATATAATTGCCGCGCTAGCAATAAGCTCTTCCTTCGCATTTACCACACCATATACTATACCCGTATTCAAAATCGTCTCAATTTCTTCTCTGTTATAATCCCACCCAATATAAGAAGATAATGCTACAATATCCCCTATTTTTTCTTCCCTAAGACGCTCCACTCTAAACGCCAATTCAATCATTCTCCACCTCATTATTTAGACGTTTGAATCATTCTTTCCGAATCAACTTGTACATGTTTCCCTTTATCTGTCATACACATATCCTATTTTRACCAAGACTATAATGTAAATGAGGTGACAACATGCCCATTACGAATCGATTTTCTACCACCACTAACGGCGCACTCGCTATTACAGGAAACACACTCGGTTTAAGTAAAATCAGTAATCAAAACCGTGCTGGTACAATCGGTGCAATTGGTGCATTCGTAACTACGAATACCGCTTTACAAGTAACTACTTTTCCYGCCGGTACAACATTAAACTATACACAAAATAGTTCTACCGCTATTTTAAATATCCCTGCTGGTAGTACTATTCTTTACGCCGAACTCGTTTGGGGCGGGAACTATTTATCTCGTGATCAAAACATTACGAGTGTATTAGGAAACCCAGTTTCTTTCACAACGCCTGTTTCAACATACTCGATTACTCCTTCAGCTGTTACAGCTTCAAATCAAACTTTCGTTTCTGGATCTGTCACATTTGGATTTTATACACGATCAGCAGATGTAACCTCACTCGTTCAAGCTGCTGGATCTGGATCTTATACAACCGGCTCTGTCCCTGGACTGGTTGATCCTTTAGATGCTTCTAACGGGGCTATCAATTCTTCTGGATGGACGCTCATTGTCGCTTATCAAAACGGTTCCTTACCCGCAAGAAATTTAACAATTTACGTAGCTGGTAACCGTGTTTCTGTAGAAACTGGTAGTGCAGATGTATCTGTCTCAGGGTTTTTAACACCTGCAGGGGGACCTGTAAGCGGGAGATTATTTATAAGTTCTACTGAAGGGGATGCTGATTTAACTGGGGATCAAGCATTATTTGGACCAAATTTCAGTTCATTAAATGCTTTATCCGGGCCAAATAACGCTGTTAATAATTTCTTTGGTTCTCAAATTAATAATGCTGCAGGAAACTTAGATACAACAGGTACATTTGGAACGCGAAATCAAAGTGCTTCTACAAGTACAAACATCTCCGCTGGTAGACAAGGCTGGGACATTACTTCTATTGATATCTCTCCTTATTTAACAAATTCCCAAGTCTCCGCTGCAATCCGTTTAACAACTAACGGCGATGCATATATGTTGAATACAGTTGGCTT
>NZ_JBFUIN010000333.1:0-3519 GCF_056401855.1 Bacillus sp. P4_D3 | reverse complement strand
GTGGGGGTTTTGTTCATCCCCCACTGATTATTAGCCTTCACCAATCGGGCGTTTACGGGCAGTTGATCTTCCACCTAACTTCTTTGCTCCAGGCGAATTTTGAGGTGGGAGTCTTACTGCCCACAAATAGCGGGGGAAAGTGAGGATTTTAATTATGTCTATTAAAACAAGATTTTTATTTTCTTATATCGCTGTTATTCTCGTTTCCATTACGCTTATATTAGTTACGGGATTTTTAATTGTTTTTTCGATAACTGGTGATTTAGAATCAGTGAAAAATTTCTACAAAAGTTCTTATATTCAAAAGCCACTGACGGCAGAAGAAGAAAATATTTTTCTTGAATTGAAATCGGAGGCTAAACAGAATCAATCGCAATTGTTAGATGAATCGTTCATGTCATCGATCGAAGAGGAGGATGTGAAAATAGTTGTAAGGAAAGGAGAAGCAATTTCATATGCTTCAAAAGTATTTGAAAGCGTAGCTTTAAAAGAAGCTCTTCCAAAGTTTGAAAAGACAAATATCAATAGTCGTGGAACAACGGAACTAAATGGTACATTTTATCGATATGTAAAATTTGATTTTTATTTTCCAGAGAATGAAGAAGGGAGTATATTTGTACTAAAAAAGCAAAGTTCGTTCGTAGATCTTACACAAAAATTATTTCCAATTTTGTTCGTATCGCTCTTACTTTTAGCCATTTTACTTATTGGACTATTAAGTTACTTCGTTTCAAGAAGTGTTATAAAACCAATTTTTGTATTGAAAGATGCGACTGAGAGAATTAAAGAAGGAAATTTAGATTTTCAAATTCCAGCTACATCGCATGATGAAATAGGACAGTTAAACCAAGGATTTGAGGAAATGAGGAAGAAGTTAAAAGGGTCGATTGAGATGCAAACGCAATATGAAGAAAATCGAAAAGAACTTATTTCAAACATCTCTCACGATTTAAAAACACCAATTACATCTATTATAGGCTATGTGGAAGGAATAAAAGATGGGATAGCAAATACGCCGGAAAAAATGGATAAATATTTAACAACCATTCATACGAAAGCAAAACATATGGACACACTCATTGATGAACTCTTTTTGTTTTCGAAGCTCGATTTGAACCGAGTTCCATTTCAGTTTGAAACGATAGAGTTAAATATGTTTATGCAAGATTTAATAGAAGAGATGCAGATGGATTTAAGTGAAGAAGGTATATCTGTATACTTACAATTACAGCATGTATCACCGCTATATGTAATAGCGGATCGTGAAAAAATAAAGAGAGTTATATCGAATTTAATTCATAATAGTGTGAAGTACATGGATAAAGGTGAGAAAAAAATTACCGTTACAGCATCAAGTAATGAAAACAAAGTTATCGTGAAGGTAAAGGATAATGGATCAGGAATAGAATCTGATACACTTCCATATATTTTTGAGCGTTTTTATCGTGCAGAGCAATCACGAAATTCTAGCACAGGTGGAAGTGGACTTGGTTTAGCGATAGCGAAGCAAATTGTTGAAGAACATGGTGGGAAAATTTGGGCAGAAAGTAAGCTTGGAGAAAGCACAAGTATTTTCTTCTCGCTGCAAAAAGTACAGGAATGTGGTGAATGAATTGAAGAGAGTTTTACTAATTGAAGATGAAGTAAGTATTGCAGAATTACAGCGAGATTATTTAGAAATTAATGATTTTCAAGTTGATGTAGAGCATTCTGGAGAAACAGGCTTACAAAGGGCCTTACAGGAAGATTATGACTTAATTATTTTAGATATTATGCTTCCGAAGATGAACGGATTTGAAATTTGTAAACAAATACGCGCTATAAAAGACATTCCTATTTTGCTTGTTTCAGCAAAGAAGGAAGATATAGATAAAATTCGCGGACTCGGATTAGGTGCAGATGATTATATAACGAAACCATTTAGTCCAAGTGAGTTAGTTGCAAGAGTAAAAGCACATATTTCTCGTTATGAAAGATTATCAGGAAATATGGTTAAGAAGCGTGATACATTATACATTCACGGGATTTCTATCGATCAGCGAGCGAGGAAAGTTTTTATAAATAATAAAGAAGTTGCGTTTACAACGAAGGAATTTGATTTATTAACATTTTTTGTAATGCATCCAAACCAAGTGTTAAATAAAGAACAGTTATTTGAACGTATTTGGGGATTAGACTCAGCTGGTGATTTAGCGACGGTTGTTGTTCATATTAGAAAGTTACGTGAAAAAATTGAAAGAGATCCTGCTCATCCGCAATATATTGAAACAGTGTGGGGAGCTGGTTATCGCTTTAATGTGTAGTGAACCTGTCAAATTGTTGATAGGTTTTTTTATTGAAAAAAATGAGATTAAAAATATATTATCTTTATTTTATCTTTTTTTAATAATTTATTTATAGGCAATTTATACCCGCTATTTATTATAAATATCATAGGAAACAATGAAGATATTAATCATAAATTTGGAGGGTATAAAGATGAAAAAAATGAAATTTTTAGTACCAGCAGTAATTGGATTTACAGTACTTGTAACAGGGTGCGCGCAAGGTGAAACGAAGGCGGAATCAAAACAAGAAACGAAGCAAGAGGCGAAAAAAGAGAAGAAAAAACAACAAGCACAAATTACGAAATTAGAGCCATTAAATGCGATGACATTGCAACTAACGTTTGCTAAACCGTTATCAGAAGAAGAAGTGAAATTAGAAAACTTAGATGCTATTAAGAAAAACTTCGTGTTTAGTAATGGCCTGGAAATTGTGAATGTACCGAGACTAAAAACAGGGGCAACGAGTACATATATCGTACCTGTAAAGGTGCAAAAACCAAGTGAAAAATATACGTTAAGTTATAAGGGTGGTAAAAAAGAAAAGTTTGAAGGAAGTTCGGAAAAGATTAATGTTCGCCAAGCGAAGCAAGTGACAAATGATACGTTTGAAATTGAATCATTTTTAGAAGATGGTGTGGTAGATTATGCAAATATTATTGAAGCGTATAAAGCAGGAAGAGGTAATCAAGCATTCCAATTAGATGAAGAAAATAAAGATAAAGATGGTAAACAATATCAAATCATTTCTTCACTTCGTGATAGAAAACTAACGATTACAGCAAGTTCAGGTGAGAAAATTGAAGTTGGATATGTTCCGTTTACACAAGCAGCAGATGGTAGACAAGCGCCTAAATTCCGCCTACCTGCAGGCCAAACGTTGAAGCCAGGAACAGAATACACAATTACGTCTGACTGGGCAACTGTTAAAAATCCGAAATTTACTGCTTCGTCTATCGCTCCGTTAGTCATTCAAAGTGCAGAAGCAATAGATAATAAGTCTATTCAAGTTACATTAGACAAAGATCCGAGTATGGAACTTTTTGCTGGTAGAAAAGTAGAATTACAAAGTGCAGACGGAAATAAAGTAGAAGCACAATATCGCTTCAGCTCTCGAAAAGGTACAGTAGGAATCTTCGACTTACAAAATGGTGCAACTCTGCAGCAAGGAATGAAGTATACAGTTGTGCCGATG
>NZ_JBFUIN010000332.1:0-3524 GCF_056401855.1 Bacillus sp. P4_D3 | reverse complement strand
GTGCTTGTTCTAATATTTCTAAATACCAAGGCAAGATTTTTTCGTTTTGATAACTATAAATAAATTCTCGGAGCGTTTCGTCTCTTTGCATCATTTGTAGTAACATATCAGGCTGAAATAACCCCCCAGTATTCATTTTTCTTACAATCATTTTTTGCATCATATCATGAAAAGGTAATTTTTCTTCTGCAAGATCTTTATAATATTGAAATTCAGATATTATAAATTCTTGTATAAGTTCCCTAAATAACGCATCTTTACTTCCGAAATGATTATAAATTGTAACTTGAGAAACGTTTGCTTTTTTTGCAATATGTTCTATTTTTACTTCATTAAATCCGCGTTCTGAAAATAATATAAAGGCCGCATCTTTAATGGCACGTTTTTTCTTTTCTTTCACTTTTTCAAAGCCGTTCAAAGTAATCACCTCATTTAAAATATACAAGAAAAAATAATTGAAAACAATATTTTTGAAATATGGACATATAAATATTTCAAAAAGTTGTTGCGAATATGAAAGATGAGGAGTACAATAATTTTGAAATATCACACATTAAATATTTCAAAAAATGAGGTGGGCTTATGATTTCAGTTCAAAATGTCACAAAACAGTTTTCAAATGGGAAAGGCTTGTTTAATATTACATTTGAAGTGAAAGAAGGGGAAGTTTTTGGCTACTTAGGACCAAATGGAGCTGGAAAATCAACAACGATTCGTAACTTAATGGGATTTATAAAACCAGCAGCTGGTAAAGCAACGATTTTTGGATTAGATTGTTGGGAAGATGCTGCGAAAATTCAAAGAGAAGTTGGCTATTTACCAGGAGAAATTTCTTTTATTGAAGGAATGAATGGATTAGAGTTTTTAAATTTAATGCAAGGAATGCGTGGGTTAAAAGATATAAAAAGACGAGATGAATTGATAGAACGTTTGCAATTCGATGTGAAAATACCAATTCGAAAAATGTCTAAAGGAATGAAACAAAAAGTAGGGATAGTTGCGGCATTTATGCATGATCCAGAAGTATTAATTTTAGATGAACCAACATCAGGACTCGATCCACTTATGCAACAAGTATTTATAGATTTAATATTAGAGGAAAAGCAAAGAGGGAAAACAATCCTTATGTCATCACATATTTTCACTGAAATTGAGAGAACTTGTGACAGAGTAGCTATTATTAAAGATGGACATCTTGTAACCGTAGAAGATATTCATGATTTACAAGGAATGCGAAGACAAGTAATAGATGTAACAGTATCATCTCAAGAAGAAATCGAGTCTCTTAAACAATGTGATTTGCAATTTGAAGGGGTGAAAGGTAGAGAGGCGTCAATTATTGTGCAAGGAAACTACCAAACAGTTTTACAAATACTTTCAAACTATAATGTAACGGCACTTCAAACGAGAGCGACGGATTTAGAACATTTATTTATGCATTATTACGAGAAGAAAGAAGGGATAAAGCATGAATAAACAACTATTTTTAGCTAGTTTGAAAGAAACTCAAAAAAGTATATTGAGCTATGCTACTGGTGCAGCTCTTTATTTATGGTTATTAATTTGGATATTCCCATCGATGGTTTCAGCGAAAGGTTTAAATGAATTAATAAGTGCCATGCCTGATAGTGTAAAAAAAATCGTTGGAATGGAAAGCCCAATTCAAAATGTAATGGATTTTTTAGCTGGTGAATATTATAGCCTATTGTTTATTATCATTTTAACAATTTTTTGCGTCACGGTTGCAACACATTTAATTGCTCGTCATGTAGATAAAGGGGCGATGGCATATTTATTAGCAACACCTGTATCAAGGGTGAAAATTGCAATTACACAAGCTACCGTTCTCATATTGGGATTACTAATTATTGTAATTGTTACTTACGTAGCGGGMTTATTAGGCGCAGAATGGTTTTTAAAAGATAATAATTTAAATAAAGAATTATTTTTGAAAATAAACGTAGTCGGAGGGCTTATATTTTTAGTAGTTAGTGCCTATTCATTTTTCTTTTCCTGTATATGTAATGATGAAAGGAAGGCACTTAGCTACTCAGCAAGTTTAACAATCTTATTTTTCGTATTAGATATGGTAGGGAAATTAAGTGATAAGTTAGAGTGGATGAGAAATATATCCTTGTTTACATTGTTTCGTCCGAAAGAAATTGCTGAAGGAACATATAATATATGGCCGCTAAGTATAGGCTTAACTGCTGGAGCGCTTTGTATCTTCATAGTAGCAATTGTAGTGTTTAGGAAGAGGGATTTACCGTTGTAAATTAGAAAGTCCACTGAGAAAGTGGGCTTTTTTCGTTTTTGTAGGAAAGAGATTTCTAAAATATACATTATTTATTAACGACAATCTACAGTCTGTTTATTAGAAAACATAATATACACTATTAAAATAGTGTATATGTAACGATGGAAAATGATATTAAAAAACTATATAGAATTTTTATGAATATTACTGTAAAAAAATAATTTTTTAAAAATTTTCAATAATAACACTTTACAAATTTTTAAAAATTAGTAGAATAAGAGGTAGTAAGAATCGTCTGATAAATATATAAAGAAAAACAGAATTATCAGAAAATTCTTAAATAGATATCGTTTAGAATTAGGGAGGGTACAGAAAATGAAAAAGAAAAAAATGAAAAAACTAACAGCAGTTGTAGTACCGGTTTTAGCAATGAGCATGGCATTAACAGCATGTTCTACATCAGGCGGAGATAAGAAGACAAGTACAAACTCAAGTGGAGATAGCAAGTCAGAGGGAAAATTAGCGGCAAAACAAGTGTTAAATCGCACAGAAACAAATGAAATTCCAACGATGGATACTTCGAAAAATACGGATACACTTGGTTCGCAAATTTTAGGAAATACAATGGAAGGTTTATATCGCCTAGATAAAGATAATAAGCCAACTCCAGCTGCCGCGGAATCTAGTACGAAAAGTGAAGATGGTAAAAAATATACATTTAAACTACGTAAAGATGCAAAATGGTCAAATGGTGACCCAGTAACTGCGAAAGATTTCGTATATGCATGGCAACGTCTATTAGATCCGAAAACAGCTGCTGAGTATGCGTTTATCGCATTCCCACTAAAAAATGCAGAAGCGGTTAATAAAGGAGAAAAACCTGTAACTGAATTAGGAGCGAAAGCGTTGGATGATTATACGCTTGAAGTTGAATTAGAGCAAGCGGTACCGTACTTCTTAAACTTAGTAGCATTTCCATCGTATTATCCACTAAATGAAAAATTTGTAAAAGAAAAAGGGGATAAATACGGTTTAGAATCTGATACAGTAGTTTATAATGGACCGTTCGTTCTTACTGACTGGAAACATGAGCAAGGTTGGAAGTTGAAGAAAAATGATCAATATTGGGATAAAAAGACTGTAAAATTAGATGAAATTAACTATAGCGTTGTAAAAGAGCAAGCAACTCGTGTGAATTTATATGATAGCGGTCAAGTTGACTTTGCTTTATTAAATGGTGAGTTTGTCGATAAATATAGAAATAAGA
>NZ_JBFUIN010000331.1:0-3532 GCF_056401855.1 Bacillus sp. P4_D3 | reverse complement strand
AAACAGATGTAGGAAAGTATAGTAAGTTAGATATTATTTTTATGATCCCATTTATGACCCCGCCGTATATCGGATCAATGGGATGGATTTTGTTCATGCAACCTAACGGTTATTTCGAACAATTTTTTCCGACTTTAAAGCCGATTTCATCATCATTTTTTAGTTTAGGCGGTATGGTTTTAATTATGAGTCTGCATTTATTCCCATTCCTTTACTTCATGTTGAAAAACACGTTACTTCAAATTGGGAGTAGTAAAGAAGAAGCTGCAGCAGTTCATGGTGGAAGCTTTTTCTATCGTTTAAGAAAAATAATATTGCCGTTATTGTTATCAAGTTATGTAATGGGTGCTTTACTCATTTTTGTAAAGACGATTGCCGAATTTGGAACACCGGCTACATTCGGACGTAGAATAGGATTTCATGTGTTAACATCAGAGATTCATAAATTTATCTCAAGTTGGCCGATTGATTTTAGTAGTGCCACAGCATTATCTTCTTTATTACTTAGTGCGTGTATGCTCATTTGGTATATGCAAAATGTATTGAACCGAAAGTACTCATATGCAATGGTTAGTGGAAAAGGTGTGAAATCTAAAAGGTATACTTTGTCTATATTTACACGTTTTATAGCATGGGTTTATGTAATTGGTTTACTAATAGTAGCAATTGGTATCCCATACTTTTCTATACTCATAGCTTCTTTATCTAAGTTAAGAGGCGGGTGCTTACATTTTAATAACTTTACAACAAGCCATTATGAAGCATTATTTACAATTGGTTCTCCGGGATTAGAAGCTTTATGGAACAGTTTTCTTTTTTCACTCGTAACGGCGATTGTTGCTGTAATTATTGGAGTCTTTTTGGCACTTATGATTCGAAAGGGGAAAAAGTCCTCTGAAAAATGGCTTGATATGTGCGGTATGTTACCGAATATGGTACCAGGAATAGTGATGGTTGTAGGGCTTATTTTATTTTGGAATTCACCATATATGCCTATATCAATTTACAATACGCCTGTCATGGTTATCGTAACGTATGTTGTTCTTTTTTTACCTTATACGGTGCAGTATGTAAAAGCATCGCTCGGACAAATTGATGATTCTCTTGTACAGGCAGGGAGTATTTTTTCTGGAAATTATATTTATATTTTTAGAAAAATAATATTGCCTCTTATTATCCCAGGCATTCTGGCTGGATGGGCGATGACATTTACAATTTCGATAAGAGAGTTAGTAGCATCGCTTCTTGTACTACCCCCATCAGTAGAAACGTCAGCAACGTTTATTTTTGCTCAATTTGAACAAGGGGAAGTATCTATAGGAATGGCGATGGCCGTTGTTTCTGTTGGGCTTACAACAATGTGCTTATTACTTCTGCAACATATGGAGCAAAAACGAAAAGGGGTAGCATGATGAGGATGGAAGTATGGGGAGGAGCGGGAGAATACGGTCGTTCCTGCTATTTTGTAAAAAATAAAGAGATGAAAATAGTATTTGATTGTGGTATTAATCGATCCTATGAGGAGAGTTATCCAAAAATAGAAAGAGAAATAGTTACATTTTTGGATGCGGTATTTTTATCACATATTCATGAAGATCATACGATGGGATTACCTTTATTGACGAAGTATGGATATAAGAAAAAAATTTGGACGACTCGTTATACGAAGGAGCAACTGCCAGCTTATTTTGAAAAATGGAGAAACTACAATCTTTCAAAAGGGTGGGATTTACCTTATAACGACCAAAATATTAAAGATTTAAATTATGTATGTATTGATGAGATTAGTAATCCAAATGAATGGATACAGATTACACCAACGTTGCGGTTTCAATGGGGGTATAGTGGGCATGTATTAGGAGCTGTTTGGTTTTTAGTGGATATGTGTAATACATACGTATTTTATTCTGGTGATTATTCAGCAGAATCTAATATACTACGAGCTAATTTACCTGAAAATTTGCGAAGCGATATAAAAATTGCAATTGTAGATGCCGCTTACCACACTGATGATGTTTCGCAAAATGAAAGATTAGACGATCTATGTACAGAAATTGAACGAGTTATGCAAAATAAAGGAATAGCATTACTACCGCTGCCGCAACTTGGTAGGGCGCAAGATATAGTATTGTATTTATATGAACGATATAAAGAATTTCCGCTTATAGTAGATAAAGAAATTTTGGTTGGTTTTGAAGAGATGTTCATATATAAAGATTGGATAAAAAATAATGAAGAACTTCAGTGGATTATGGAGAGTTTGAAAAGAAACATAATAGTTATGGATAATGACATTAGTATGCAAAATAGTTACGGAATAGTTGTAATGAGTGATGCGAATATGCAAACGAAACGAGCGCAGTTATATTATGAACAACTTCGGCATGAAGAACGAAATTCCATTATCTTTACTGGACATATTGCTAAAGGGAGTTTTGCAGAAAAAGTTATGAAAGAGCATGTAAGGAATACATGTAGGGTGAATCGAGTTCCGTATAAAGTTCATCAAAGTATAAGTGATGTTAAGGAAATGTTAAATACATTATTACCAGAACATACGGTGTTAGTGCACGCTCTTAAAGAGGATACGGATCGATTACAACAAAAGCTAAGTACAGCAGGATATGAAAATGTATATTCACTTGCAATGGAACGTATAGAAGTAATTTAAAATGTAAAGGGGATAGGTATATGAAAAAAGTATTTGTATTCGTAAGCATTTTCTTTTGTTGTTTCCTTTATAACGTTAAGGAAGGGTTTGCTGCTAGTCCAATGAAACCTAGTTTTGAAGTGAAGTTATTATTAAAGCCAGAACAAGTATTAGGTTATAACAAAGAGATGAAGCAAGAGGTACTAGAACATTTCCAGGCTGGTACAAATTATGAAAGAATACAAGTGCAATTTCTAGATACGGTGAATAAAAGTTTAAGTAACGAAGGTTGGTTTGCGAGAATTCGAAAGAAAGAATTTAGTAAAGATTTTGAGCTAACATATAAAAAAAGATATCCTATTCAAAATGGTGTAATTCAAGATGCACTAGAAGTAGCTAAAAAAGATGGATTTGATAGTAAAACTGATAGTTATGAGGCGGAAATAGATTGGGGATTTGGGAAGAAAACGTTAAGTATTTCAGATAAGAAAAGTTACAGTGCTAAAGGATATGGGGTACTTGATTTACCAAATGAACAAGCTGCTCAAAATATGTTAATAGAAAAGTTACCAGGGAAAATGAACAAATGGTTGTATACGAATTGGGGAGAAGAGATGCTCAAGGATTCTCACATTTACGGTCCTGTATTAATGAAACGGTATACAGGTGAATTTGAAAATATAAAAACGAATATTGAAATTTGGCCATTAAGTAATACCGGGAAGATAGAAGATGACTTCGTAATAGAAGTGTCGTTTAAAACAAATGAGGAAAGTATCGCGACAAAACAAAGAGAATTATTAATGGCAAGTATAGAGAAAAAAGGATGGTTGTTACCGAAAGATAGTTTGAAGACAGAGCTTATTTTTCAGTAAATAGGAA
>NZ_JBFUIN010000330.1:0-3557 GCF_056401855.1 Bacillus sp. P4_D3 | reverse complement strand
TCTCCACACTCGTCCCTCCCACTTCCATAAAGTGAATCCTTCATCAACGAGGAATTTTTCCCTATTTAATTATTAATTGAACAAATTAGACTAACGTCCACCAAGACTCTTTACACTTACTAAATCTAAAGGGAAAAGCCTGATTATCCTCTACTGTTGAATAAATCGTGCACTCTTATAGTTATATTCATCCTAACGCAATAACTTTCGTTAAAATTCTTTCTTTCTCTAAAACATCAAAAGGGCAGTCTCACTATATAGAGACTGCCCTTAAAAAGTTATAATCGATATCATATTTATCCTAAAATATGATATCCTGAATCAACATGAATATTCTCACCTGTTACTCCGCGTGCTAAATCACTGAATAAGAATACTGCTGTATCCCCAACTTCTTCTGGAGTTGTTGTGCGGCGAAGTGGTGCGCGCTCCTCGATTTCTCTTAAGATTGAGTTAAAATCGCCTACACCTTTCGCAGATAACGTACGAATTGGTCCTGCAGAAATAGCGTTAACGCGAATGCCATGTTGTCCTAAATCATTCGCTAAATATTTCACGCTAGCTTCTAATGAAGCTTTCGCAACACCCATAACGTTATAGTTTTTCACAACACGCTCGCCGCCAAGGTATGTTAACGTTAAAATATTTCCGCCTTCTGTCATTACTTTCTTCGCTTCTCTTGCTACAGCTGTTAAAGAGAATGCACTAATATTTTGTGCAAGTAAAAATCCATCGCGAGAAGTATCTACAAATTCGCCTTTTAAATCGTCACGATTTGCAAAAGCAATACAATGTGCTACACCATGAATTGTACCAACTTCTTGCTTAATCGTTTCAAAGCAAGCTGTAAGTTCTTCATCATTCGTTACGTCACAAGGTAATACAAGTGATTCTTGCCCTTCTAATGTATCCGCTAATTCACGAACGTTTCTTTCTAAACGTTCTCCTGCAAATGTGAATATTAATTTTGCACCTGCATTATGCAAAGAGCGAGCAATTCCCCATGCAATACTTCTTTGATTCGCAACGCCCATAACAACAAATGTTTTCCCTTGTAATAGTTCCATGATATATCCTCCCAGAAATACTTATACTTGTTATTAGTACCTGATACTATAATAATAGTACCATAAAACCTCTTAAAGGCAAACAAAAAAGTCATTAACTTCAAATTCGTTAATGACTTTTTGTTTCTATAAAAAACCGCTCTAATCCTTCTTCCCAAGAAGGCATTTCTAAAAAACCATTTAATCGTAGCATGTTATGTTGAAAGATAGAATATTTCGGTCTCGCTGCCGCCGATCCGAATTCTTCGGTTGAAACAGGTAATACATTCACTTTCATATTTGCATATAAAAATATTTTTTGAGCAAATTCAAACCAAGAACATGAGCCTCTATTTGATACGTGATACGTACCGTATAAAGAAGTATGAATGAGCTTATTAATAATCATATTTAAATCCGCCACATACGTAGGAGAGCCGATTTGATCCGCTACAACAGATATTTCTTCTCTTTCTTTTCCTAATCGCATCATCGTTTTCACAAAATTATTTCCATACTTACCATATAGCCACGATGTACGAACGATAAAATATTTATTATGTAGCTCTTTAACGAACTGCTCCCCCGCAAACTTAGAGGCCCCGTATATATTTATCGGCGCTGGATTATGAAATTCATCATATCCATCCGGTCTGTCCCCTTGAAATACATAATCGGTACTAATATAAACTAACTTAGCCCCTACTAATTGTGAAGCAACCGCTACATTTCGAGCTCCTATCGCATTTATTAAATAAGCAAGATCTTGTTCTTTCTCAGCATGATCAACCTTCGTATACGCTGCACAATGAATGATTATATGTGGCCTTATTTCTTGTACCACTTGCTGAATTCGGGATATATTTGTTACATCTAGTAACTTTTTATCAAATGGATATATATCATATTCTTCAGGATTCAACTCTTCTTGTAGTTGTTTTCCCAATTGACCATTTGCTCCTGTTATGATAACCCGCTCTTTCATTTACATGCCCCTTACTTTTCTTTTAGTCGTCTCCACCATTCCGTATTGTTTTCATACCATTCCACCGTTTCTTTTAACCCTTGTTCAAACGTATACTTCGGTTCCCAATCAAACTCATTCTTCATCTTTTKTGCATCAATCGCATAACGACGATCGTGACCTAAACGGTCTGTAACAAATTCAATATCTTTTTTCGTTTTTCCCAATAGATTAATAATTTGTTCCACAACATCTACATTTGTTTTTTCGTTATTTCCGCCTATATTATATACTTCTCCTAAACGCCCCTTATGCAAAACAACATCAATCGCGCTACAATGATCCGTTACATGTAACCAATCTCTTACATTTAATCCATCACCATATAACGGTAGATTTTTTCCTTCCAGCGCATTCGTAACCATTAATGGAATTAACTTCTCAGGATATTGATACGGCCCATAGTTATTGGAACAACGCGTCACTATGACTGGTAATTGATATGTTTTATAATAAGATAAAGCTATCATGTCAGCGCTCGCCTTACTGGAAGAGTATGGACTATTTGGAGCTAACTTGGTTTCCTCGGTAAACTTCCCTGTTTTCCCTAAAGACCCGTACACTTCATCTGTTGATACTTGCACGAGTTTAATATGTGGATATTTTTTCACTAACTCTAATAAGGTGACTGTCCCGATTACATTCGTATCATAAAAAGGAATAGGATTTTCAATGCTACGATCCACATGTGATTCCGCTGCAAAATTTACAATTATTTGCACGTCACGTTCATTAATAATATGCTCCAGCAGCTCTCCATTTTGGATCTTCCCCTTTATGAATGAATAGTTAGGATTGTCTTGAATTGACTTTACATTATTTAAATTCCCGCTATATGTTAATGCATCGTAATTAATAATTCTATATGTTTCATAGTTTTTTAACATATAGTGAATGAAATTACTTCCAATAAATCCTGCTCCACCTGTTACTAGTATATTCATAAACAACTCTCCTACTTAAAAACTATCTTCATATCCCTGAAGTAATGGTAATATGCGGTCCTTATCCGACAAAATAGGGTTTGTTACCGGCCATGGAATTGCTAGTTCTTTATCTTCCCAAAGCAAACCTGAATCATGCTCAGCACTATAATACTCATCTACTTTATACATAACAATTGTATGAGGTACAAGCGTACAAAAACCATGAGCAAATCCTTTTGGCACTAATAATTGCCGGTGATTATCCGCGCTTAAAATATACCCTTTCCATTGTTTAAAGGTTGGTGAATCTTTTCTTAAATCTACGATAACATCATAAATTGCCCCTTGAACAACTTGAATGAGTTTCGTTTGTGCTTTCGGTTTTTTCTGGAAGTGTAGTCCTCGAATCGTTCCCGCTTTAGCTGAATAAGATACGTTATCCTGTACAAATGAATCCGTAATTCCTAATGTTTCTAGCACCCTCTTATTATAACTTTCTATAAAGAAACCTCGATCGTCTTCAAATAACTTCGGTTCTAACAATTTCGCATCGGTAAAATT
>NZ_JBFUIN010000329.1:0-3560 GCF_056401855.1 Bacillus sp. P4_D3 | reverse complement strand
GCATATTCCGAGCCATCTAAACGGTATTTTTCATGATATGGAACTCCGCTTATTTCACTTTCTATCTGCATATAATACGAGCTATGATTATGCAGGGAAACGACCCGTTTTTTACGCTCAATCCATTTCGTATTTTCCTCAGTTGTCCCTGTCATCTTGAAATGAAATAATTGCACACCATTTTTTGCTATATCAACAGCAATCAATTTCCCCTCTCGCTTTGCTGTTTCAACGATAAATAAACCTAATTGCAAGGCATCTTCATTTGTAAAAGAGGAAAATTGAAGTGTTTCCTCCTCTATTAAAATTTGTTTACTTATTTCACTCAAATTTGAAGTGCTCATATCTTTAACCTCCCTAATCGTTTTATACCACATTGGCATTTTTTGAAATTCTCTATAGTACCGTAAAGCTTGTTTTCTTCTTACTGGTGCTATTATGAATTATATTTAACTCATTAAAAATGTATGTACTTTAAAGTGCTATAGGTACTAAACATTTAGTACAGGAATCGTCTACTTCTGTGATTCAGCTAATTCATTATAAGAAGTACAAAAAAAGCAAAGCGCCCACGCTTTGCTTCTTACAGAATTCCTTTTAACTTTTCACAAATTAACTTCGCTAAATACTCATAACCTTGTGGTCCAAAGTGTAAACCGTCTTTTTCATCATCTTTTACGAATATTTTATAATTTTCTTCTTGAATCATCTCAGCATATAAATTGAGAAAATGGCTCCCTGTTTTTCTTGCTACTTCCTCTACCACCGCTGCATACTGACCGAGTATTTCATTTGTTCTATTACGTTGTCTTTCTTCATCAACTGGTGCAGGACTAATAAGTAATACTTTTTCTGGTGAGATCGCACTTAAAATTTTCTCTAAATTTTCTTTATATGCTTGTAATGGAACTTGAGCAAAAGAAACTGCATCATTCGTACCAAGAAAAACTGTTATAAAGTCTGGTTTATATGATAATACATCATCTTCAATCCTATTTAACGCATCGAACGTATTATCACCCGGAACACCTGCATTAACCACTTTCCAATTTGGAAACATCTCTTGCAAACGTGGTGTTAACCTCGGCGTTCCATCAAAAAATGTTTCATCAGCTGTAATACTATCCCCAAAGCATACTAACGTTTTCATAAAGCTAACTCTCCTTTTACGTATGAAACAGCTTTCCTTCTATCGCTTTCATATATCTTTCCGCAGACCGTTCAACTGCCTCATTTGCATGTTCTTTCACTACTCGGTGAAAGGCATTATATAGACGATTAAACTGTAACGGTTTCACTCGATTCGCCATTTCTTCCACTTTCCTTGCTGGTAGTGGAATTAAGTTTGGATAGCTGTACATGAAGCTCACCCACTGTTGATCCGCTACAACTTGAATAATATCACCTGTTAATAAAATACCTTTCCCATCATTTCCTTCTTCCCAGTGTAATACAGAACCGCCGCTAAAATGTCCTCCGAGACGATGAACAGTAATTCCATCCGCTAATCGTAAAGRCTCGCCAGCCCAATAAATGATACGACTACTCGGGCGCATTACCCACTCTTTGTCGTCTTCGTGTATATAAATTGGTACATCAAATATTTCTGCCCATTCTACTTGTGTTGAATAATAATGCGGATGAGATAGTGCAATCGCATCTAATCCGCCACACTCTTTTATCTTCYCAATTGTCGTTTCATCTAAATAAGTAATACAATCCCATAGTAAACGATATGACTCTGTTTTTACTACAAATGCCGTTTGACCGATCGCAAATTCTGGTTTTGTCGTAATACTATAAAGCCCATTTTCTTCTTCTATAATTTCATTTTTATATGTATCACTCGTTTGCAAGTTTTCTAAAGTCGTCCAAGACTGCCCTTTCGGATTAATATATTGTCTCTCCTCATCACAAATAAGACAACTTACCGGTTCTTCTACACTCGCTGCATACTGAACGCCACACGTTGTACAAACGAAATTGTTCATAGTCATTCTCCTATCCTTATATTTTTAACTACGCCGATATTTGTTGATAGTTTTCTTCTTTTTTATTTTCAATTGATAAGCTGAATTTCCCTCACTCCAAATGATCTTCATTTAATCTAGTAATTTCTATTGAATTGTCTCTTTCTTTTAACTTACGAGCCAAACTTTCCACACCAAATACTTCTGTAAATGTGTGACTACCTACAATTAAGTTAATGTCTTTAAATTTCGCATGTTGTACTGTATATAATGTTTTTTCTCCTGTTATGTACGTATCACAACCTTTTTCTAGTGCACGCTCAATAAGGTTTGTATTATTTCCTGCACCTGTTAAAATCGCAATCCGTTTTACTGGCTTATCATGATTTTTCCAACTCTTCACTTTCTCTTCCATTCTCTCTTCAAGTTTTCCAACTAAGTTTGAAAAGGGAATCGCTTCTTTATATTCTCCTATTCCCGGTAGCTCTTCTTCCTCATACGTGGAATATTCCAGTATTGTATCTATCCCAATTTCGTTAAATAACGACGTACACGTGCCAAACTTTACAAAATCTAACGGCAAATGAATCCAAAAATGATTCATTTCATATTCTTTTAATTTTTTAATACAAGCCTCTTCCATACCGAATAAAAAACTCCACGGCGCATGATGTGTAAGTATCATATCAACCCCATTTTGATATGCTTCTTCAATCGTCTCTAGCGTCAAATTTGTCGTGTAACCTATTTTGTGAAATTCCTCTTTACTAATGTGAGTGAAACCATACTCGTCATCACCGTATTTATTAAGATGCTCTTCAAAAAGAGATGTAATATGTTCTTTAAACTGCGTTATATTCATTTTCATTTCTCCTTTCTTCTACTTTTATATTTCAAAAATAAGGAAATACTATGTAACGACGTTACATACATATAGGAGGACAATATGAAACCTGAATTTTTAAAAGCTATACATGAAGCGATTGGAAATGTTGAACATATTCATATAGAAGAAAGTGGTGCAGATAGTTTACTCATTCATCACGATGATGCACAGCAATTAAAACAAGTTGCTGAAACTTTAGAACATAATAATTTCCGCTCTACTATTAGAACAGCTGGGGATGCTTCTTATATTGAAGTGTTGAACAGGTAATGAAAGTCCGGATATATTCCGGTCTTTCTTCTATATCTTCAATTATTACTGCATTTGATAATCTATTTAACATTTTTTGAAAGACCTAAATGCATTTTGAATAATTGAAAGATCGTACATTACCATTTCAATTCACCTACACCCGGCTCAATAAACTTCCCTGACACATCCTCATTTGATTCTATTACCCAATCATATATATTTTGTGCTCCTTCAGCAGGAGTCATATTCGCATCAGAAGCACCAATGTCCGTCTTTAATTTCCCTGGATGAATGGCGGTTACACGAATTCCTTTATCCGCAAACTCTTGCTGTAAACAGAGAGTTAACATATTTTGTGCAGCTTTCGCAATTCGATATGAATACGAAAACTCTCCTTGAGGAAACTCTTTGGCCGCCATTTTATGTAATGAACCCAATCGAGAGGATATATT
>NZ_JBFUIN010000328.1:0-3582 GCF_056401855.1 Bacillus sp. P4_D3 | reverse complement strand
TTATTACCTTCATCTGTTGGCGGTGCCGTTGGATTCTCCCCATTATTGCCATCACCTGTTGGTGGTGTCGTTGGATTCTCTCCATTATTGCCATCACCTGTTGGCGGTGTCGTTGGATTCTCTCCACCAGTTTCCTTATCACCGTCGTTCTTCTTCGTTATATCAATTGCATATTTAGCGAATTCATTTTCAGATGGTCCAACATATGWTATTTTTCCATCTTTCTTTATATATTTTTGTGCATTTGGTGAAGAATCAAATGTTGTATTTAATTTATCTGCAATAATCGGTTTAAACGCCCAATTTTGATCTGCTGCTGGATTAATAACTGGTGTTTCTTGCATGTACTTCACAATAATCTGACGTGTTTCATCTTGCGATTGGTATACAACTTCGCCTTTACTTACACCAGGGAACGTTTGGCTACTTCCGCGATAGTTATTTGTAGCTACAATGAACTCTTGATTGTCAGCTACAGGCTTACCTTCATACGTCATATTTACAATACGATTCGTATTTTCATTTACAACTTTGCCATCTTTATCGTATTTCGCTGGTTGCGTTACGTCAATTTCGTATTTTAAGCCATCTAAAACATCAAAATTATATGTAGGATAACCTATATTTACTAGTGGCTGTTCTTCTGTTTTCTTTGAATCAATTTGATTAAATTGACCAGCAGACATTTCAAGCCATTCTTTCACTTGTGCCCCGCTTACTTTTACAGCATATAATGTATTTGGATATACATATAAATCCGCTACGTTTTTAATTGCTAACGTCCCTGCTGGAATATCCGTATAATATGTAGCACCGTTTCGGCCACCTGCTTTAAATGGTGCTCCTGCGGATAATACCGGAATTCCTTTATATTTACTATATTGTCCGTTTTCAGCGAATAACTTTTCTACATACCATTTTTGTGCATTCGTCACAAGTTGTACGGAAGGATCATCTTGTACTAATGAAAAATAACTATTAATTGGTGCTGTCGTTTTACCTACAGCTGTATTTACATAATCGATTGTCGCTTTATGATCATCTTTAATTTCATTAACTAGTTTTTCATCAGATTGTACTAATGGGTTACCTTTACTATCAGCAATCGGACGAAGTTGTGGCTTAGACTGATCTTTTTGTACTTCCCATTTTCCGTTTACCTTTTTCAATTGCATATCAATAATACCTAAGTTACTACCAAAAACACCAGGCATTACAACTGGAACACCATTAAATACATCCTTCACTTCAGTATGTGAATGTCCCATTAATACTGCATCAACATCAGGAACTTTAGTTAAATAAAACGATGCGTTTTCCATTCCAACGTTGTATCCACTCTTATCAACACCTGAATGTGCTAGTGCAACGATAACGTCTGCACCTTCTGCTTTCATTTTTGGAACCATTTTCTTCGCTGTTTCAACAATATCTTTCGCTTTTACTTTTCCTTCTAAATTTGCTTTATCCCAGTTCATAACTTGAGGTGGAACAAATCCCATTACACCAATTTTCACCTTTTGTTTTTGACCTGATTCATCTTCTACTTCTTTTTCAATAATATGATATGGTTTAAAGTAATTTTGGTCATTCTCTTCAATATTATCATGATCATCTTTATAAACATTCGAGTTAATAACCGGGAATGCCGTTTTACTAATCACTTTGTTTAAATAGTCTAAACCATAGTTAAATTCATGATTTCCAAGAGAGATGACGTCATACTTCATTAAATTCATTAAACGATATAATGGATGTACATAACTAGGATCAACAGGATTCTTCGGATCATTGATTTTATTCGCCACATAATCCCCAAGCGGCGTTCCTTGTAATGCATCCCCATCATCAAATAAGACAGAGTTCTTCGCCTCTTCACGCGCTTTATTAACAAGCGTTGCCGTTTGCACGAGACCTACTTTATTATCTGTTTTCGTTTGATAATAATCGTAATTCATTAAGTTAACATGAATATCCGATGTTTCTAAAATTCGTAAGTTAACTGTACTCTCCCCAGCTTTTTCCTCCGCATGAACTGTTGTTGGCAGCACTTGCGGTGCTATAACGCCAATTGCAAGTGTTGCTCCAGCTAGCATTTTTTTTGACTTTTTCACAAAAAATCCCCCTTATACAATTACCCCAAAATAATGAAATGAATCTCTATCAGTCCCTAATCACATACCTTTTTCTTCTATTAGAGCGATGATTTTCACCTTATCTGACATTATCATATCTAAAGTTCTTTCATACCGTCAATATTTTTTGACATACTTCTACAAATTTTCTGTAAAGTTATTGTGAATTTTTCATAAATATATACTATGCCCTTACATTGCTTATACTGCTGAATATGATACAATTACCAATTACAAGGAGGATGAATTTATGAAAAAAGTCATCTTAACAATTGTTTGTCTCCTCCTTCTAATCATTTCTTGTTCTAATTTTGAAAGGAACGATGAAATAGAACAAAAAGAAACTGAAGGAAAAGCAGAAAAAACATCTGCTCCGGGTTGGATTGATAAGCAAACGAGTGACTCTTTTTATCACCTCGTATTAGGTGATTCACTTGCAAAAGGATATGGCTCTACACAAGGGGGATTTGCCGAATTAGCTTCTAGACAATTAGAAGGACAAATTCATAAACCAATTACGGTAGAAAACCTCGGTGTAAATGGTCTCACTACAGATCGTCTCGTTAAGAAAGTCCAGTCAGAAGAAGTTCAACAAAAAATTAGGGAAGCAAATATCATTACTATTAGTATTGGAGGAAATAATTTATTCCGCTTAAATCGTGATGTAGGTGTTATAGATGGTATTAAAATGTTAAATAAAGAAAAAGCCCGTTTTGAAACGGATGTAAAAAATATTGTAAAGACCGTTCGAGATCAAAATCCGAATGCTTTACTCATTCTCTCTGAACTCTATAACCCTTTACAACTAGATGACTCCATCGCAAGTTATGCAGATATGTTTTTAGACGGTTGGAATGATTCTATTTATTCTATTTCAAAAGCACATCAACCGTCGATCGTTTTACCAATTCGCAAATTAATATCGAATGATAAAAAAGAGTTACTATTTGACCAAGTACACCCAAATGATAACGGTTATACGATTATTGCCAATACATTTACAAAGCAAGTGTTATCCTACAAATATTAAGGCTACCATGAAACAATTCTATTTTTATACCTTGTCTTTTTTGTTACAATGATAGTGGAAGGGGGCCGTTATATGGAATCACGCGAGTGGGAACGTATTGTTGATCATCTTCTTTCGCTAGTGCCTCTTTTTTATCGCAAATTTATGCTTCCTGGAGAGTTTTCTTCTCAAAGACATATGCCGCCATCACATACGCAAGTGTTACTGCTTTTGCATGAAAATGGTACATTAGCAGTTTCAGAAATTGGCAAGCGGCTAGCGATTTCACGGCCTAACATGACCCCTCTATTAAACAAACTTATTCAAGAAGAACTAATAGAGCGTCATTATAGCGAAAAAGATCGACGGGTCATTTTAATTTCCCTAACAACTGAAGGGAAATTGCTAGTAAATCAGTATCAGCAATTCATTTTAGAC